>NZ_LMRC01000006.1:0-88017 GCF_001425565.1 Methylobacterium sp. Leaf466
ACGTCTCATCCCGACAGACCTGGAAACCGTCAGATCGCCGGACGCCCAAGCCGCATCAAACCACGGCCAGCCCTCAGGTACAGGGAACCGTATCACCGAACCCGCGCGGCGCCTGAGCGAAGCCCATGTCCGCATCACGGAGTGATCGACCGGAAATGGGATGAGGCACGGTTGCGAGCGACTTTGTCGTAGGGCGTCGCGGTGCGTCGGCCCCTGTCCGGATTCACGGCTTCGATCGGAGCAGGCGATCCTCGTCCTCCATGAGAAACCTGCGGCGCTCCGCTTCCTGCCCGGCGTAGCGGGCGATGTTCTCGCGGGTGACGAGGATGTGGGGCGTTTCCACGACGCGCGGGACGGTGCCCCCGACCGAGAGGCGCTTGGCGACGTCGAGGCCGATCTCGCCGATCATCGTGGGGAAGATGTCGACCGTCCCGGTCAGCTCGCCGGCCGCGATGGAGGCATAGGCCATGGCGGTACCGTCCGTGCCGAAGACGCGGATGCGCTCGAGCGCGCCCGCGGCCTTCACGGCCTCCACGACGCCCAGCGCCATGGTGTCGTTGTTGCAATAGATCCCGATCAGGTCGGGCGTCCCCGCGATGATCGCGCCGGCCGCATCCAGCGCCAGGCGCCGGTCCCACTGCCCGGAGACGCTCGCCACCACCGAGAAGGTCTTCACCTGCCCCAGGGTATCGCGGAACCCGGCCGAGCGATGGATGGTGGAGAAGACTCCGGGCTGGCCCTCGATGACCGCGACCTTGCCCCCCCTGGGATAGTGCGCGATGAACCACCGGGCCACCGCGACGCCGAGGTCGCGGTTGATCGGCCCCACGAAGTGCCGGACGCTGTCGACCACCGCTCCGTCCACGTCGACCACCGGCACCCCGGCCGCGATCGCCTCGTCGATGGCCGGCTGCAGGTTGAAGGTCGAGATCGGCGAGATCATCAGCGCCCTGTAGCGGTTGCCGATCATCGACTGCATCAGCGCGAGCTGGCGCGTCTGGTCGGTCTCGTCGCGGGCGGCCTGGATATCGAGCTTCACCCCGTCGACCAGGGCACGCTGGCGATAGCCGGCGGCCATCAGGCGCCAGTACTCGTTGGCGGGCGTCTTCAGGATGACGCCGAACCGCTCGCCGCGCACGTCGGGCGCGGGCCCGAGTTCGTCGACGATACGGCTCCACCGGATCCGGCTCGGATCGGTGTCCGGATTGAAGCGAGGCTGCTGGGCGAAGGCGCCGGCCAGATGAAGCCAGAACAGAACAGCCGCCAGTCCGAGCCGTGCCATCATCGTCCTTCCCCGAGGGCGACGTCGCAGTCGCAGCGGCCCGGTGGATCCACCGACCCTCCGGTCTTGACGCCGTCCGCCACGCGACCGACGGGGCCGAGTCGCGACGATCGGCGGTGCCAAAACCGCGACAGGCTGCACCGAACCGCCCTGTGGCGATAGCCTAGCGTGATTGCGCTTCGTGGTGGAAGGTTAATCGACGAGGCGGGGGCGACCACGCGCCTGCCTTTAAATTCGGGCCGACAGATCATCGCCAGTATCTCATGGATCGATGTCGGCCTATTTCCGTCGATATTCTCCTTTTATCACCGCTTTATACAAAATATTTAACACCCATTAGCGGATTTCTATTCAAGAGCGAACAGAAACAGGAAAACAACCCATCGTATTTTCCACTTGTTCACTTCGGCTGCCACGGGTCCCCCCCTCCACGGCTCTCGAGCTTGCCCGAGAGCTGCACCCTCGAGTGCCCGAGGCGGTCGGGCCCGACTTGGGTGCGGGAAGGAGGCAGGGAGGTGGGGATGCCTGGTCGACCCGGCTGCCGAGGCCGGCGGAACCACGCCGACCCCTCCCCCTCCCCGCAAGGGCGACGGGACGCGTTTCACCGGCCCCATCGAGCGGGCGACGTCTCGTACGGAGGCCATTTGATGGCTTCGCCATGCGGATGGCGGTCATCCTCAGGCGCGGCGCGGGCGCCGTGATACGGCTGCCGCTGGCATCGGGCGGAAACCGGATCAGGTCTCGGCGACGATTCTCCCGACGTGTCGCTTGGCTCGCGCCGGTCGGATCGAGCCGGTCCGACGCTCCGGACGTCCTGCGGACAGGCGGGCGGGGCCGGCAGCCTCAGGCCGCCGCCACCATCGACATCGTCCGAATGATCTCCGCGACCTCGCTCACCGGCTGCGGCCGGCTGAAGAGGTAGCCTTGCAGCTCCTGGCATCCGGCCTGGCAGAGGAGGGTCTTCTGCTCCACCGTCTCGACGCCCTCGGCCACCACGTCCATCCGCAGGGACTGGCCCAGACGGATGACAGCCTTGACGATGGCGAGGCCGTCCTCGCTCTCGACCACGTCGCGGATGAAGCTGCGGTCGATTTTGATCTTGTCGAAGGGAAACCGGCGCAGGTAGCTCAGCGACGAGAATCCGGTTCCGAAATCGTCCATGGCGATGCGTACCCCGAGGGCACGCAGGGCGTGGAGGGTCGCCAGGGTGGCGTCGGAATCCTGCATCATCAACGATTCGGTGATCTCGAGATCGAGCCGCGTCGGCGGCAGTCCCGACCGGCGCAGGGCGCCTTCGACGTCGGCGACGAGATCGCGGTACTGGAACTGCAGGGGCGAGAGGTTGACGGCGACCTTGACGCCTACCGGCCAGGCGACGGCGTCGCGGCAGGCCTGTTCGAGGACCCAGCGGCCGATGTCCGGGATCAGTCCGGCCTCCTCCGCCAGGGGGATGAAGTCGCCGGGCGGCACCACGCCCCGCTCGGGATGGTGCCAGCGCAGCAGCGCCTCGAAGGCGACCACGGCGCCGGATCGCGCGTTCACCAGCGGCTGGTAGTGCAGCAGGAACTGACCGTCCGCGATGGCGACGCGCAGGTCGAGTTCCATCGTGCGCCGGCCCTGCACGCGGGCTTCCATCTCGGGTGCGAAGAACCGGTAGGTGCCGCGGCCCTCGCCCTTGGCGGCATAAAGGGCGAGGTCGGCGTTCTTGAGGAGTTCGTCGGGGGTCTCGCTCCCGTCCACGGTCTGGGCGATGCCGATGCTGACGCCGATGGCGATGTGGTGGCCCTCGATATGGACGGGCTGGCTCAGGGTCGCGATGATCCGTTCGGCCAGCGCGCCGGCGTCCGCCCCCGGCGCATCGCCCCCCAGGACCACGGCGAACTCGTCGCCGCCGAGCCGGATCACCATGCCGGCGTCGCCGGTGGTCCCGACGAGCCGTGTCGCGGTCTCGCGCAGGAGCGCGTCCCCGACGGGATGGCCGAGGGTGTCGTTCACCGACTTGAAGCGGTCGAGGTCGAGGCACAGGACCGAGACCCGGGCGGAATGCCGGACGGCGGCGACCTCAGATTGGAGGTGCTCGCGAAACAGGATGCGGTTGGGCAGCCCGGTCAGGGCATCGTGGCGGACCATCCGGTGCAGGCGGGCTTCGGTGCGCTGGCGCTCGGTGATGTCGTCGTAGGTGACGACGCGGCCGCCGCCGGCCATCGCCTCCTGCGAGACCTCGATGGTGCGTCCGTCCGCGAGCCGGCAATGATACGTGCCCGATCCCGCCTCGGGCCGGTGCGAGGTGGCCCGGCGCTCGGGCAACGCCGCCGCGAGGCTCGCCAGCACGTCCTCGCCATCGAACATCTCCGAGAAGCGGCGGTTCTGGACTAGGAGCCGGTCGTCGCCGTCGTACATGCGCAGGCCAAGGGTCATGTGGTCGAGGGCGGTCTCGAACCGGGCGTTCTGCGAGGCGATCTCGACGTCGTGGCTCGAGGCCTGCTGGGCCATCAGCATTTCGATGAAGCCGATCTTCTCGGCGATGCTGCGCTGCATGGTGGCGAGCGCGGTGAGCAGCAGCCCGGTTTCGTCCGATCTGGCGCCGTCGATGCGGTTGTCGAGCTTGCCCCCGGCGATGGCGGTGGCGATCCCCACCGCCTGGCGGATCGAGGGAACGATCGCCCGGCTCAGCAGCAGGGTGATGAGGAAGGCCGCCACGATCGACCCGGCCATGGCGACGAAGGTCTTCAGGCGGGTCTCCGCCACCAGGGCCTCGGCGGATTGCCGGAGCCGGAAGCCGTCGCTGGCGTAGACCCCGACCGCGCTGTCGAAGGTCCGCTCGATGGCCTCGAAGTCGCGGCGCCCGGGCGATGCCCCGGAGTCCCGCAAGGTCGCCTGAAGCTCGGACACCGCGGCCTGGAGTTGCCGGGCGAGGGCCGCCCCGCGTTCGGACATCGCCCGTTCGCGGGCGACGTCCAGCGCGTCGAGGGTCGATTGCAGTTGGTCGACGAACACCGCCGTGTTGGTCCCGCCCACCGCGATCTCGCGCGAGATGCCGAGGATGATCGCCTGCGCAGAGCGCAGGTAGCTCATCGACTGGAAGGCGTTGTCATAGATGCCGAGTGCGGCGGCGTTCAGCTTGGACTGGGAGTTCTGGGCGAGGAACCCGACGAAGATCGTCACCAGGGTGAGGCTGATGCAGCCGAAAAAGATCTTTGTCCGGATCGACATGATCCACGCTGTCGTCACACTCTCGACTCCATCCGTTCCGCGCTCTGACGCACCGTCCACTCGCGACGCCAGGCCTCATCGTGCCCACCGTCGGTTCGCGTCCGCGGACGCACAGGTCCACCCACCGACCCTCAGTTCGCCAAGGAAGCCGATCGCGGATCCGGCCGGCGCGCACGCGAAACCCGTATCGTACCCCTAAGGTTGCAATACAACTTCAAAGAGCGGAGGCCACGGCCGATGGCCATGGCCGGGCGAGGCCGGCCGTGATCGGGCCGGCGACGCGCTCGCCGCGCGGGACGAGGCAACGCGATCCGGCCCGACGAGACCTCGTGGGCCAAATACCTGCACGCCCTCCTCGAGGGCGGCAAGCCTCTCGCGGTTCATTTCAAGGGCGGGCAGGCGATTTTCGCGGCGCGGGCCGTCATCGGGCATCGGCGGCGGCGAGGCGGACCGCGTCGCGGTGGATGCGGTCGGCCATGGCGCGCACGCCGTTGGAGCGCTGCGGCGTCAGGTGCTCGGCCAGTCCCAGTTCCGTGTAGAGCGCGAAGGCGTCGGTGGCGGCGGCCTCCGACGGGGTCTTGCCGTCGAACAGCGCCACCATCAGCGCTACGAGCCCACGCACGATGTGGGCGTCGCTGTCGCCCCTCACCGACAGGCGGGGTGGCGAGGCCGAACGATCGACCCCGAGGTCGAGCCAGACCTGGCTGGCGCAACCGTGGACCTTGTTGCCTTCGGTCTGCAGATCCTCGCCGCCCGGCGGCAGCGCCCGGCCGAGCTCGATCACGTAGCGATAGCGTTCTTCCCAATCCTCGATGAAGGCAAAATTCTCGACGATGGTCGCGATGGGGGGAAGCATGACGGGCGACACCGATTGTCGACGGGAACGGGGCCGGTCGCGCCGGCGTCCCGGCGCATATAGGCGGCATCGTCGGCGAGGCGAACCCCGTTGCGATGAGGCCCGGCGCCTCAGGCCCTTCCGAAGCGTCTCGGCAGGTTCACGATGGCCGCTTTTGCGAAAGCTGCCTAGTCCGGCACGATCCGGGTAAGCACCTCCGGCAATTGCAGCTCCAGCGGCTCGTCCGGGCCGACCGGGCCGCGCACCGCGATCTCGGCCTGGGCGGCATAGGCGGCGATCAGCCGTGGCCCCAGGTTCGGCACGGCTCCGGCCGCACTCCCGCCCGCGCCGTTGCGCGAGGCGATGGAGAGGCGCACCGGCGCGCCGGCCGCCGCATCGATGCGGATCGTGATGGCGCAGGCCACCGAATCGGCGGTGGTGTCGAGGCATTCGGCCACGACTTCGGCCACGATCATGCCCAGGGCGTTGGCGGTGCGCGGCTCCACCAACGTGGTGCCCGTCCCGTCGATGGTGACGCCGATGCGCCCGGCCCGCCGCAACTGCCCGAGCCCGGAGGCGAGGCGGTGGAGATAGTCGCGCAGGTCGATGGAGGCGATGTGGGGGGCCTCGTGCAGGTGCTGCTGCACCAGGGCGATCGCCCTCACCCGCTGCCCGAGGGCCTCGAAGCTGCCGCGGCAGGCGGGCGGGGCGGCGCGGCCGTAGAGGCCGATCAGGCTCACCATCACCTGCAGGTTGTTGCGCACCCGGTGGTAGACCTCCGCCAGGAGCGTCTCCTTCTCGACCAGGGCCGCTTCCGCATGCGCCTCGGCGTTCTTGCGGTCGGTGATGTCGAAGCAGGTCCCGAGGTAGCCGGCGAAATGTCCGTCGTGCTCGATCGGCCGGGCGGTGTCGAGGAGCCAGCGATAGGCGCCGTCGTGGCGGCGCAGGCGGAACTCGGCGGTGAACGATTCCCGCAGGGTGAAGGCCTCTGCCACGAGGGCGAGGAAGGCCGGCGCGTCGTCGGGGTGGATATTGCGCCGCCAGCCGTGCCCGGCCTCGTCCTCGGCGGAGCGCCCGGTGAACCGTAGCCAGCTTTCGTTGTGATGGACGGCACGGCCCTCCGTGTCCGAGCGCCACATCATCAACGGCACGTCGTTCGCGAATTGCCGGAAGGCGTCACCCACAAGGCTCTCCGAGGCCATGCCGGTCGCCGATGTGTCCGCACTCATTCTCAATCCGATCCGCCCGTCGCATGCCGCCCGTGTTCAGAGACTCCCGACGGCGGTTCAACGTGTCCCGGATGGCGCCGTTCCAGGCCCGCGCCGGTGACGGACACGGCACAGGTTCCAGGGCGGCGGGCGGTCCGTCGCGGTGGGATGTCCCCACCGGGACGGGGCTGGTTCGCGGGGAGGGTCATGGGCGAGCGCCAGTGGTTCCGACTCCGGGTCGCCGGGCGCCGATCGAAGGCGTCGCCGACCCCGTTTCGGGCGCCTACCTCGCCCAGGTGCCCGCCGTGCGCAACCCCGGGGTCGTGGGCGACGCCTATCCGAGGGCGCCGGCGATGGCGGTGACGATGCGCGGATCGTTGGGCTCGACGAAGGAGGGATAGGCGCCGAGGATGTCGCCGTCGCGGCCGATCAGATATTTGTGGAAGTTCCAGTTGGGGACCGTGCCCGGCTTCTCGGCCGCCGCCCAGCGATAGAACGGATGCGCCTTGGGTCCCCGCACATGGGTCTTCGACACGACGGGGAAGGTGACGCCGTGGTTGGCGCGGGCGGCCTCCGCGATGGCCATCCCGTCCAGGGGCTCCTGGTTGCCGAAATCGGGCGAGGGCACCGCGATGACGGTGAGCCCCCTGTCGCCGAACCGGGTCCACAGGGTCTGGAGACCCGAGAACTGCCCGGCATAGCCGCAGGAGGTGGCGGTGTTGACGATCAGGATCGGCTTGCCGGCGTGAGCCGACAGGGGGAGCGTGCCGCCCTCCGGCCTGTCGAAGCCGAAGCTGGCGGCGGTCTCCCCGGCCGCGCGGACGGGGCCGGCGGCGAGGCAAAAGCCGAGGAGGAGGAGCGCCTGGCGGCGGGGAATCGACGGCGAGGAGAACGACGCTGAGGACGACATGGACGCTCCATAGCTGGCAAAGCCGGCGGCCGTTGCCGCCACGGCATCGACCAGCAAGATAGGCCATCGGGGCGGAGCCGCCATCGTAGCGTCGCCGCAGGGGGAACCTTTCCGACGGGGTCGGCTTGTGCGTGAGCCATTCACGAACAACGGGATCAGACACACGCCATGCGCAACCTGCTGCTGGGAACGACCCTCCTCGTCGCGAGCACGACGCTGGCCCTCGGCCAGGCGCCCACTGCGCAGGCCCCGGCGCCGGCCGCCCCCGCGACGCTCGCCAACGACCTGCGTCCCACCTTCGTCGCCCAGGCCGCGACGGACAGGGTGACCTCGAAGCTGATCGGCCTGACGATCCAGAACGGCGCCAACGAGACCATCGGAGAGATCGCCGACATCGTCCTCGACGAGTCGAGCACGATCAAGGCCTGGATCGTGGGCGTCGGCGGCTTCCTCGGCATCGGCACGAAGTACGTCGCCATCGACCCGAGCGCCCTCAAGCTCACGCGCGTCGACGACAAGACGATGAAGGCGTCCATCGAGACGACGAAGGACCAGATCCGCGCGGCACCGGAATACATCTATCTCGGCGCCGCCAAACCGAACGAGGCCAAGCCCGCGGCTAGCGACGTCAAGCCCACGGCCGGCGACGGCAAGCCCGTGACGACCGACGCCAAGCCGGCCGCCGCCGACATGCCCGCCACCACCGAGACCAAGCCCAACTGACAAGCCGATCGACATGGGATGCGGGGCGAATCGGGGTGACCCGCACCGCCCCGCGAGTCCGCATGTGTCTGCCGACCGTCCCTCGGGCGGCCCGAATCGGCCCGACACCGTCAGTAAGGTTCAGTCCCGACTGGCCAAGGCTTCGCGCACGGTGGACGCCACAGCGTCCGCCCGCGGATCGGGGGCCACGAACATCGCGCGCGGGGCGATTCCCGCGGCTTCGCACCACACCGTGTCGGTGAGGTCGCTGGCGAAGACGATGCGCAGGTCCGGCCGCAGGGCGCGTGCCTCGACGGCGAGCTTGGCCGAGCAGAGCTCGCCCTGAAGCGTCACGTCGGTGACGAGGACGTCGACGGGAAGGCCAAGCGCCAGGACGGTCATCGCGTCGACGCCGCAGTCGACCGTGGTCGCGGTGTAGCCCGCCCGCCTGATCTGGCAGGCGACCTCGTCGCGCCAGTGCTTCTGCCGTCCCGCGATCAGGACCTGGACCCCGTAGGCGCCGCCCTGGTTGCCAGAGGCCGGCCGGGAAATGGTTCGCGGCGAAACGGATCTCGGCATGGAAACGTCCCGGGCGTTCTGCGACATCCGCGTGCTCGTCACCTCGTTCGCGTTGCGTTGCAGCATGCTACGTCACGATGCATTCATGAGACAAGCCTGCGAGGCGCCGCGAAACGGAACCCGCATGGTGAATTCTTGAGCAGCCTCCCGCGTTCCACCGGTTGACGCGCGAACCCGAGGCGGGGCAACTCCGGCCGCGCCAGCCACCGCCAGAATCGCCGCGTGGCGAACAGCCGGAGTCGCTCCACGATGTCGTCAGGCAAAGCCGTTCCCGTCTCGCCCCTGGCCCCCGAGACGATCCCCGACCTGCCGGCCCTCGACGGCGTCGGGATCGCCACGGCGCAGGCCGGCATCCGTTATGCCGGGCGCACCGACGTGCTCTACCTCTCGCTGGCCGAGGGCACGCAGGCGGCGGGCGTCTTCACCCGCTCGAAATGCCCCTCGGCACCGGTGGACTGGTGCCGCGCCGCCCTCGAGAGCCCCGGCGCCCGCGCCCTGGTGGTCAACTCGGGCAACGCCAACGCCTTCACCGGCGCCCTCGGCCGCGATGCGGTGGTGCTCACCGCCGCCATCGCCGCGCGCGCCGCCGGCTGCCGGCCCGAGGACGTGTTCATCGCCTCCACCGGCGTCATCGGAGAGCCGTTGGACGCCACCAAGTTCGAGGGCGTGCTGGCCGATTGCGCCGGCCGCACCGAGGCCGGCTCTGCCGCCTGGGCGGCGGCGGCGCAGGCGATCATGACCACCGACACCTTCCCCAAGCTCGCCACCCGCCGCGCCGAGATCGACGGGGTCAGCGTTACCATCAACGGCATCGCCAAGGGGGCGGGCATGATCGCCCCCGACATGGCGACGATGCTCGCCTTCGCCTTCACCGACGCGGCGCTGCCGCAGGCGGTGCTGCAGGCGCTGCTCTCGGCCGGTACCGCCAGGAGCTTCAATTGCGTCACGGTGGACGGCGACACCTCCACCTCCGACACGCTGATGCTGTTCGCCACCGCCAAAGCCGGCAACCCGGCGGTCGCTGATGCCGCCGACCCGCGCCTGTCCGGCTTCAAGGCGGCCCTCGACGACCTCCTCATCGAGCTCGCCCAGCTCGTGGCCAAGGACGGCGAGGGCGCGCGCAAGTTCGTCACCGTCGAGGTCGGCGGTGCCGCGGACGACGCCTCCGCCCACCGGATCGCGATGTCGATCGCCAACTCGCCCCTGGTCAAGACCGCCATCGCCGGCGAGGACGCCAACTGGGGCCGGGTCGTCATGGCGGTGGGCAAGGCCGGCGAGCCGGCCGACCGCGACCGGCTCTCGATCTGGTTCGGCGACATCCGCGTCGCCCACCAGGGCGCGCGCGATCCGGCCTACAGCGAGGAGGCCGCCAGCGCGGTGATGCAGGAGCCCGACGTGACCGTGCGGGTCGACATCGGCCTGGGCGACGGCACGGCCCGCGTGTGGACCTGCGACCTCACCTCCGGCTACATCGCCATCAACGGGGACTACCGGTCGTGAGCGTCTTCGTGAGCGTCGTGGCATGAGGCTCCTCCTCGTCGTCGCGGTGGCCCTCGTCGACACGGACGGCCGGGTGCTGCTGGCGCAGCGCCCGCCGGGCAAGCAGCTCGCCGGGCTCTGGGAGTTCCCCGGCGGCAAGGTCGAGGCCAACGAGCGGCCGGAGGACACGCTGATCCGCGAACTGTCCGAAGAGCTCGGGATCACGGTCGCCGAGCCGTGCCTGGCGCCGCTGACCTTCGCGAGCCACGCCTATCCCGATTTCCACCTGCTGATGCCGCTCTACGTCTGCCGGCGCTGGGAGGGTACGCCCGCCCCCCTCGAAGGCCAGGCCCTGGCCTGGGTGCGCCCGCGCGACCTCCGGGACAAGCCGATGCCCCCGGCCGACGCGCCGCTGATCCCGTTCTTGGTGGATCTGCTGGGACCGTAAGGTGAGGACGACCGCCGAGTGCCACGGCAGGGTGCCGCGCATCAAACAGGTGCCGACGAACGGTGGCGCCCCCATCGTGACCGCCTTCCTCGACCGTCGTCGGAGACGCCTCCCGTGAAGTCGCGGTACGATGCGGAGACGGACGCGCTGTCCGTGCGCTTCGCCGACGCTCCCGTCGTGGAGAGCGAGGAAGTGCGGCCAGGCCTCGTGCTGGATTTCGACGCCACCGGGCGGATCGTGGCCGTCGAGATCCTCGACGCGTCGGAGCATTTCACGGCAGCTTGAAGGCCGTTCCGCTCTGCGATGAGGCAATCGATCCGGTCTCAGGGAAAGACGTAGAGCATCGCCTCATCGACATCCGATTGACTGCTTCGCAATGCGGATTTCGGCTTCGCTCAGGCGCCGCCCGGGCTTGGTGAGGCGGTTCCCGCTCGATTCAAGCGGGAACCGCCTCACCCCCTCGCGACCTCCTCGATGGCGTCGACCCGGCTGGGATAGAAGGCGAGGTGGTCCTTGATCGCGGCGACCTCCGCCTTGGGGTCCTCGTAGCTCCAGACCACGTCGGACCGGAGCGTGCCGTCGACGGTCACCGCGTAGTAGCTGGCGTCGCCCTTGTGGGGGCAGTGGGTGCGGGTGGCGGTCCTGGTGAACAGCTCCCAGCGCACGTCGGCCCGCGGGATGTAGAGCACCGGGCTCGACCGGCCCTCCGCCAGCCGCAGGGCGGCGTCCGATTCCGCCAGGACGATACCGCCGAGGGTGACGCGGACGCGGCTCGGGTTCGGGGCGATGCTGATGGCGCTCATGGCTCTCTCGACGGGTCGGTGACGGGGATGTGTTCGGTGGTGCCGAGCGCGTCGGCGAGGCGGGTGCGGGCGCTGCCGGGCCTGAGCGGCTTCTGCTGGCTGTCGTGCGGGGCCCATCCCGAGACCCAGACGATCTCGAAGCTCGCCCGCAGCCGCCCGTCCGCATCCGCGAACCGCTCGGCGTAGAGGGCGGCTGCGCGCAGGAGGGTGGCGCGGCGCAGCGGCGTGCGGCGGCGCTCGGTGAGGGCGTTGGTCATCCCCATCGCCCTCAGGTCGCGCATCAGGGCGAAGGGATCGGCGTAGCGAACGGTGACGAGGTCGGCATCGGTGACGGGAAGGGCAAAGCCCGCCCGCTGCAGCAACCCGCCGATTGCGCGCACGTCGGCGAAGGGCGCCACCCGCGGGCTGACCCCGCCTTCGAGCTCGGCCTCGGCCTCGCCGAAGACCTGGCGCAGCTCGGTGAGGCTGCGCCCGCCCAGGAGGCAGCCGACGAAGAGCCCGTCCGGCTTCAGGGCCCGGCGCAGCTGCACCAGCGCGCCGGGCAGGTCGTTGACCTGATGCAGGGCCAGAAGCGACACCGCGAGGTCGAAGCGGCCGGGCGCCAGCGGCAGCGCCTCGGGGTCGCCCACCGCCGCGAGGTCGCCCGAACCGTCCGCGACCGGGGCGATCCGCACCACCGTCCCGGCCCGGCCGGAGGCACGCAGCCGCACCGCGGCGGCGGGGGTCGGCGTGGCGAGGTCCACCGCGAGGTCGAAGCGGCGCAGCACCGCGCCGAGCCGGTCGTCGAGATCCTCCGCCGCGCGGTCCACGAGGAAGCCGGCATAGCCCCCGCGGTGCGCGCGGATCAGGCGAGCGCGGATCAACGCGGTGTCGAACAGGGGCGGCGGAACGGACATGATCCCCTCACATGGAGCGGCGGCGGCGGGCGGCCAGCCTCGCCGCGGTGGCGATACCACCAGGAACGTTCATACGAACGACGGCGTTCTTTCATCCGTCGATCCAGAAGTGGGACATCGTCACATGACATCCACGATCATCAGACACACGGTCCTGGGGTTTGCCATGGTCCTCGCCGTCCTCGGCGCCGCGCCGGAGGCACAGGCCAAGGGCTGCATCAAGGGCGCCATCGTCGGTGGCGTCGCCGGCCACATGGCTGGCCACGGCGTGATGGGTGCCGTCGCCGGCTGCGCCGTCGGCCGCCACCAGGCCAACAAGCAGGACAAGCAGACCACCACGCGCTGACCGAGCGCGACCCGCCCCGGCGGAACTCGCTCCCGCCGGGGCGCCGGCTTGCCAATGCATGCGTGCCGGGTAGGATCGCGGTCGTGCCGCGGACGAGCCTCGATGCCCACCGCCCTCCGTCATCTGCGTTCGGGCCTCGCGACCGCCTGGACCGCGACCCTCGGCATCGTCTATCCGCCGACCTGCGTCGGTTGCGGCGGCGCCACCGCCGATCCCCACGCCCTGTGCCCGTCGTGCTGGTCTCGGCTGCGGCTGATCGAGGAGCCGGTCTGCCCGCGCCTGGGCACGCCCTTCCCCGTGGATCTCGGCGTCGGCCCTCTCCTGTCGCCGCGGGCCATCGCCGACCCGCCGGTGTTCGACCGGGCGCGGGCGGTGGCGATCCACGACGACGTCGCCCGCCGGCTCGTCCACCGCCTGAAGTACGAGGACCGCCTCGACCTCGCCGCCGCCATGGCCGGCATGATGGCGCGGGCGGGCGCGCAGCTGCTGGCGGAGGCCGACGCGGTCGTGCCGGTGCCGCTCCATCGCCTGCGCCTGTGGCGGCGGCGCTTCAACCAGGCCGCCCTCCTCGCGCGTCCGTTGGCGCGTCGGCACGGGCTCGCCTACGATCCCGCCTGCCTCGCCCGCGTCCGTGCGACCCGCTCGCAGGTCGGCCTGAGCCGCACGGCGCGGGCGGCCAACCTCCAGGGGGCCTTCGCGGTCCCCAAGGACGCCAGGGCCCGGCTCCAGGGCCGGAGAATCCTCCTGATCGACGACGTCAGCACCACCGGCGCCACCGCCAATGCCGCCGCCCGCGCCCTGATCCGCGGCGGGGCGGAGGCGGTCGACCTCCTCACCTTCGCCCTGGTTCCGGGCGGGGCCGACTAGAGATCGTCGCAAGCTCGCAGAGACACCCGAGAAACATCGGCGTGGTCGATGGGGGGTGCCAGCGGACGACCGGGCTCGCGCGTTCCACGTGGAACACCCGTCCGGCCACCGGCAGGGCCGGAACCGCCGGGGACCGCACCGCGATGGAACGGAGGACGCCATGGCCCGTCTCGTGAGCCGCATCCTCGGGGCGGGTGCCGAGGGAACGCGAGCGATCGGCTCGCGGCCCCGCAGCGTCGGCGCCCAGCTCGCCCTGCTCGTGGTGCTGACGGTGGTCGTCACGCATGTGCTCATCGCGGCGGCCTTCTTCCTGATGGGGCCGGCGAGCTTTGCCGGGGGCGACACCCCGGGCGGCAACACCAACCGGTTCGCCGTCATCCTGCGCATGATCGAGGCGACGCCCGAGGACAGGCGGCGGGCGATCTTCACCCTCGCCAAAGAGGTCGAGCCGGCCCTCGCCCTGACCTGGGAAGAGAGGACGGGGGAGGACGATCCGGCGGCGCAAGCGTCGCCGGCCTCGACGAACCATCCGCAGGGGCCGCGGCTGCTGCAGATCCTGGGACCGGGCTATCGCCTCGTGCCGATGCCGTGGCGCGCCGGCGACGGCACCGAGGCCGGGCGCGTGGCGGTCGTCACCCCCGCCGGCCTGCACATCTCGGCCACCCTGCCCTTCCGCCTGGGGCCGCTGCCGACGCGATGGGGGCCGGTACTGGGCACGACCATCTTCCTCGCGATCATGCTGGTGGTGCTGTCGCTCTGGGCGGCCCGCGCCCTGGCGGCTCCCCTCAGGCGGCTGGCGGAGGCCGCCGAGGCCTTCGGCAACGTCGACGATTCCACCCCCCTGCCCGAGCGCGGGCCGGCGGAGGTGCTCACCGTCTCGCGGGCGCTCGGGCGGATGCGCGACCGCGTCAAGCGGCTCATCGACGACCGCACCCGGATGCTCGCCGCCATCAGCCACGACCTGCGGACCCCGATCACCCGGATGCGCCTGCGCGCGGAGTTCATCGAGGACGACCACGCCCGCGCCATGACCCTGCGCGACCTCGACCAGATGAACGCGCTGGTGGAGGCCGCCCTCTCCTACGTGCGCGACGGCCGCACCGACGAGCGCATGGGCACCCTCGACCTCGCCGCCCTGGTCCAGACCGTCTGCGACGGTTTCGCGGACGTGGGCGCCGACGTCGAGGCCGAGACCCTGCGCCACGTCCTCGTCAACGGCCGCTCGGACGACCTCTGCCGGGCGCTCACCAACCTCGTCGACAACGCCGTCAAGTACGGCGGGCGGGTGCGGGTGGGGATGTCGGCGACGGCGACGGGGGCGAGCGTATCGATCGCCGACGAGGGGCCGGGCATCCCGCCCGAGGAGCATGCGGCGATGCTGCGTCCCTTCGTGCGCGGCGACCGGGCGCGCAACCTCGACGGCACGCCCGGCTTCGGGCTCGGCCTGTCGATCGCGGTCGCGATCGCGGAGGCGCACGGTGGCAGCCTCGACCTGTCCGCCCGCGCGCCGCACGGCCTCGTGGCCACCCTCCACCTGCCGCGGGCCGGCGGGATGGCGCGGGTGGCCGAAGCGCCCTCCCCCCGGGTCGGCGAGGCGGCGGCGGCCGGGGCGTGAACCGGGCCCGGGCACGGTCCAGCCCCGCACAAGCGTCTCGCCCTATCCCGGCTGCGATCTTGAACGTCCCACCAGGGAGACAGCAGCCTTGAGCGTCCTCGTCGGCCTCGTCATCGCGATCGGTTCCATGCTCGGCGGCTTCGTCGCCATGGGCGGCCACCTGATCGTCATCTGGCAACCCTGGGAATACGTCATCATCTGCGGCATGGCCGCGGGCACCTTCGTCATCGCCAACCCGATGAAGACGGTGGTGGATTCCGGGCGCGCCTCCCTGGAGGCCCTCACCGGCAAGGTGCCCAAGCGCAAGGACTACCTCGCCCTGCTCGGGCTCCTGCACGCGCTGATGCGCGAGCTCAAGAACAAGCCCCGCAACGAAGTCGAGCCCCACCTCGACGACCCCGCCAATTCCGAGCTGTTCAAGGCCTATCCCGACGTCGCCAAGAACACCGACCTCGTGATGTTCATCTGCGACTACGCCCGCCTGATCCTGATCGGCAACGCCCGCTCCCACGAGATCGAGGCCCTGATGGACGAGGAGATCGGCAGCCAGCGCCGCGACGCGCTCAAGCCCTACGGCGCCATCACCACCGTGGCCGAGGCGCTGCCGGCGCTCGGCATCGTCGCGGCGGTGCTCGGCATCGTGAAGGCCATGGGGGCGCTGGACCAGTCGCCGCAGATCCTCGGCGGCCTCATCGGCGCGGCGCTGGTGGGCACCTTCGTCGGCATCTTCCTGTCCTACGGCATGCTCGCGCCCTTCGCGATCAAGGTGAAGACCACCCGCGAGAAGCAGGGCCGCGTCTACGTCATCGTCAAGCAGAGCCTGCTCGCCTACATGAACGGCGCCGTGCCGCAGATCGCGGTGGAGCACGGCCGCAAGGGCATCTCGTCGGGCGACCGGCCCACCATCGACGAGGTCGAGAACGCGACCGTCACCGGCGGAGCCCAGCGGGAGGCCGCATGACCGATCGACCGACCATCGAGCCGGGGCGCATCGACCTCAAGACCCGCCTCAAGGAGGCGGGCGACCTCTCCCTCGAACGGCTGCCGATGCTGGCGGTGGTGTTCGACCGCCTCACCAGCGCCTGCACCGACAACCTCAAGCACCTCGTCGCCTCCTCGGTGTTCTTCTCGTTCAGCGGCGTGCGCAGCGGCCCCTTCGGCGAGATGCTCGACGCCTACGAGGACAACGCGGTGGCGGGCATCTTCCACGCCGCCGAGTGGGACAGCCACATCCTGGTGGCCCTCGACCGCGACTTCATCTTCACGATGGTCGAGGCCCTGTTCGGCTCGGACGGCGGCGAACCGCCGGTGGAGGACGAGCGGCCGTTCTCGGCGATCGAACTGCGGCTGGCCAACCTCGTGTTCGAGCAGATCGGCAAGGCGCTGGAATCCTCGTTCTCCCTGGTCTCGGCCACGACCTTCCGCATGGAGCGCGCCGAGACCCGGATGGAGTTCGCGGTGATCGGCGGGCGCACCAACAAGGCCGTCGAGGCCAAGTTCATGATCCAGTCGCTCAACCGGGGCGGCGAGATGTGCGTGCTGTTTCCGCAATCGGTGCTCAACCCGATGCGGCCGAGCCTGTCCAAGGTCCTCACCGGCGAGTCCGCCGCCCGCGACCCGCACTGGACCCGGCAGATGGCGGCGGAGGTCCAGAAGGCGCAGGTCACCCTGCGGGCGGTGCTCGAGGAGCGCACCCTGACGCTGGGCGAGATCGCCGACCTCAAGGTCGGCCAGGTGATCGGCCTCGACGCCACCCCGAGCACGCGGGTGATGCTCGAGGGCAACGACAGGCCGCTGTTCTGGTGCCATATGGGGCAGGCGCAGGGGTCCTACGTCCTGCGCGTCGACGAGGCCATTGCGCAGGGAAAGGAAGCCACCGAAGATGACGCCGCTCGTTGACACCGTCCTGCTGCTGGCCCTGATCGCGACGAGCGCCTGCGTGGTGCCGATGTATCTCAAGCTCAAGCGCCTCGACCGGACGCAGGCCGAGTACGGCCGCATCTTCGCCCAGTCGGGCCAAGCGCTCCACAGCGCCGGCGAGGCGGTGCGCGGCTTCAGCACCGAGGGTCGCGAGATCCTCGAGGCGCTGACCGTGAAGATCGACGAGGCCCGCCGGACCCTGTCCGACCTCGAGGAGAGCCGCCGGCGCCTGACCTCGGAGGCCGCCACCTCCCGGGACGGCCACGCCCGCGGGGGCTAGACCCCTCCCGCGCCCCCTCCCGCGACCCCTCACCCGTCCCGCCTAGACCCCACACGACAACCCCCCAGAGCGGCCGATGACCGACAGCCCCTTCGACCGAGCCGGCACCGCCCCCCCGGGTGCAGCGCCGGCCTTCCCGAACATCCCGCCGGCCGCCACGGGCGAGCCGCGGGTCGGCGACGGCCGCAACCTCGATTCGATCCTGCGCATCCCGGTCCTGATCCAGGTGGTGCTCGGCTCGGCGACCATGCCGGTGGCCGACCTGATGAAGCTCGGCCGCGGCGCCATCGTCCCCCTCGACCACCGGGTCGGCGAGCCGGTGGACATCACCGTCAACGGCCGGGTCGTGGCCCGCGGCGAGATCGTGGTGGTGGAGGAGGACAATTCCCGCTTCGGCGTGTCGCTGACCGAGATCGTCGGCCCGGCCGACGCCGGCCAGAACGGCTGAGGCGGGACACGCGGCGATGGCCACTCTCCCCGCCAAGGTCGAAGCCGGCAGCAGCAAGGGCGGCCTGCGCCAGCTCAACGCGGTCGACGAGGTCGCGGCCCTGCTGCTGGCCATGGGCAAGCCGGCCGCGGGCCGCCTGCTCAAGTACTTCGAGCCCGACGAGATCCGCCTCATCACCCGCTCCGCGACCCAGCTCGGCGCGGTGAGCTCTGTGCAGATCGACAGCATCGTCGACACGTTCTCGGGCGAGTTCTCGGCCGGCGGCAGCCTGATCGGCACCCTGCAGGAGGTCGAGAAGCTCCTGACCGGGCTCCTGCCGGCCGACCAGCTCTCCGACATCCTGGCCGACCTGCGCGGCGACGTCACCCGCTCGGTCTGGGAGCGGATGTCGGGCGTGTCCGAGAGCGTGCTGGCGAGCTACCTCGTCAAGGAGCACCCGCAGACGGCGGCCCTCGTGCTGTCGCGGATCAAGCCGGCGGCGGCGGCCAAGGTGATGGCCCACCTGCCCGAGGCCCTGCGCAACACGATCATGCGCCGGATGCTCACCTTCAAGCCCGTGGTCGACGAGATCCGCCAGACCATCGAGAAGGCGCTGCTGGAGGATTTCCTCATCAACGGCTCGCGCAACTCCGGCGCCGACACCCACGCCAAGATGGCCGACATCATCAACAAGATGGAGCGCAACCAGATCGACGCCGTGCTCACGAGCCTCGGCGAGACGCAGCCCAAATCCGTGGAGATCCTCAAGGGCCTGCTCTTCACCTTCGACGACATCGCCCGCCTGGCGCCCCGCGCCCGCACGACGCTGTTCGACGTGGTGCCGAGCGACCGCCTGATCCTCGCCCTGAAGGGCACCGACGCGGAGTTCCGCACCGTGGTCCTCAGCGCGCTCTCCGCCCGCGTGCGCCGCATGGTCGAGCACGAGCTGAACGGCGGCGAGCCGGCCGCGCAGAAGGACGTGCTGGAGGCGCGCCGCAGCATCACCGACCTCGCCATGGAGATGGCCGGGCGCGGCGAGATCGAGATCAACGCGGGAGGCGAGGTTGAGGAGCTCGTCCGCTGAGGGATCGGCTCCGGCCCGCCGTGTCCCGACGGCAGCCCTGACCGCCAGGCCGGACCCCGTCCGTGTCGGATGACAGCGATCCGGAGAGCAAGACCGAGGCGGCGACCGAGCGCAAGATCCGCGACGCCGTCGAGAAGGGCAACGTGCCGTTCTCGCGCGAGGCCCCCATCTTCGCCTCGATCCTGGGCCTCCTCATCGCCCTGAGCTTCGTCGTGCGCGACGGCATCGGCCCGCTGGTGCGGGAGATGCTGCCGCTGTTCGACCATCCCCGCGGGTTCACCCTGGAGAACAGCCAGGACGCGGCGATGCTGTTCCAGGCCACCGCCTTCGCGGTGGCGAAGTTCCTGATCCCGATCCTGGCGATCCTGGCCGTGTGCGGCCTGTCCGCCTCCCTCCTCCAGAACGTTCCGAGCCTGGTGGGCGAGCGCATCCGCCCGCAATGGTCGCGGATCTCCCTGGCCAAGGGCTGGGGACGGATCTTCGGAAAGGAAGGGCAGATCGAGTTCCTGAAATCGGTCCTTAAATTCTTATCGGTTTCTCTGATCGCCCTGCTCCTCCTGCGCTCGGAGGGCAACAAAGCCATGAATGCCATGTTCTCCGATCCGAGCCAGATCCCCGACCTGATCCTGACGGTGGCGATCCGCCTGATCTCGGTGGTGAGCATCGCCACCATCGTGATCGTGGCCGCCGACCTGGTGTGGTCGCGCCTGCGCTGGCAGAAGTCCCTGCGGATGTCCCACCAGGACCTCAAGGACGAGCACAAGCAGAGCGAGGGCGACCCCCTCGTCAAGAGCCGCCTGCGCTCGCTGGCCCAGGACCGCTCGCGCAAGCGCATGCTCGCCGACGTGAAGACGGCCACCGTCGTCATCGCCAACCCGACCCATTACGCCATCGCGCTTCGCTACAACCGCGAGGAGCAGCCCGCCCCCCTCGTGCTGGCCAAGGGCAAGGACCTGCTGGCCCTGCGCATCCGCGAAATCGCCGAGGCGAACGGCGTTCCGGTGGTGGAAGACAAGCCTCTCGCAAGGTCCCTGTACGACAGTGTCGAGGTCGATCAGATGATCCCGGCGGAGTTCTACAGCGCAGTGGCCCAGATCCTGTTCTTCCTGTTCGCAAGGAACCGCTCATGACCGCAGCTTCCCGCTGGGCCGCCGGCGATTCGACCCGAGGCCGTTCCGCCCGTGACGGGGACGCCCACGACGTCGGCTGCGCCACCGAGGACGTGATGGGCGCGGCCGAGCGCGTGTTCGCCACCGCCATCCGGGACTTCATCGCCGAACTCTGCCTCCTCGACGGCGGGATCCTGATCGGCTGGGTCAAGGGCGAGCGCCACGGCAACATCGCCGACCTCGTCGCCTCCTCGGCCGAACCGTTCTTCAAGGAGGCGACCATCGCCTACGCCGACGGAGCCGACATCCGGTTCGACTGGGGCCGTTCCCTCACCGTCGTCCTCGACATGGAGTTCGTGACCAAACCCGTGACGGTGTTCTTCAAGCTCATCCTCGACGGCGTCTACGTCGGCGTCGCGATCCAGCGCATCCTGGCCGACCAGCCCCCGACGACGTTCAACCTCGATGGGTTCGCCACCGCGCTGGCCGATGCGAGGCTGCGTCCGAACGCCGCCTGACCACCCCGGGAGACCGCGGGTCCTCGCGCGCCGCGCTCCGCGCCGCAGGCGGGTCGCGACACGATCCTATGTTAATGACGCGGTGGAATGCAAAATCCATTGACCGTCCAACCGCCGACCGACAAAGGTAGGCGGCAGGATCGAATCGTGGACCGGACAGGTGAGCGGATGATCAGCCGCCGACCGATAAGATTTCCAGACGTGCAAGGATTAAATCGGGGCGGACCTGTTCTGTCTTCGAGCCGAAGAGACGCGCTCGTCTGACCGGATCGATTTTGACGGAACATCCGAGCCGCGAATCCGATCCACGCCGCGATCACCGATTGTGGACGCGATCCTCCGGCGCCGGGGGCGCCCGGCGATCCAGGGAGGTCGTGGGAAAGGGGGGTCGATCCGGCCACGCGACGCCCACCGACAGACGGTCGAGAAGAACCGGAGAGGTCCCGCGATGTACATACTGGTCGACGCGCGCGAGTCGGTGAACGCCGCGTACAAGGCCAGGTTCGACCAGGAAGGGATTTCCTCGCTCGGGCTGGCGCCCGACGAGTTCACCCACTGGTTCCAGGCCTCATCGCGCAGCGACCGCGAGGCGATCCAGGGCTTCCTGCTGGGCGACTTCGAGGACCGCGCCAAATGCGCGAGCGCGATCCGCCGGATGTCGCGGGCCCCGATCATCGCCCTGTCCGACGTGCGCAGCCTCGACGACACCCTGGTCCTGTTCGATGCCGGCATCGACGACGTGCTGCCCAAGCCCGTCCACGTCCGCGAGATCCTGGCCCGGTCCGAGGCGATCTGGCGGCGGGTGAACGGGGGCGCGCCGCAGCCGGGCGAGGCGCCCCCCGCCCCCGACCGCCTCAGGGTCTATTTCGACGGTCGCGACCCGGAGATCGACGGGGTCGTGCTGGCCCTGCCGCGGCGCGAACGCCACATCCTCGAATGCCTGGTGCGCAACAAGGGCCGCCGCATGACGAAGTCGCAGATCTACAACGTGGTCTACGGCGTCTATAGCAACGGGGTCGAGGAGAGCGTCATCGAGGGGCACGTGAGCAAGCTGCGCAAGAAGCTGAGCACGCGCCTAGGCTACGACCCGATCGAGGCCAAGCGCTTCATCGGCTACACCTTTAACGGCTGAACCGCCCTACTTGCAGAAACCGCGGGCGTTGGGCGTCCACTGGCCGAAGCCCGTGGCGACCATGTTGGCGATCACCCGGCAGACGTACTGCTTCTGGGCCGGGTTGTTGTTGGGGCCGGCGTGATAGCGGGCCACCGCCAGCGTCCAGCTCCCCTCCCGCGCCTTGAGCTCCTTGAGGAAGACCGAGGCGTATTCCACGTTCTGGCGCGGATCGATCATGCTCTCCAGCGAGGCGAACTTCGCCCGATGGTAGTGGTGGTTGATCTGCATGCAGCCCAGATCGACCAGCTTGATGCCGCCGGTGCGCGCCTGGGCGAGGCGCGACACCACATCGGCGGCGTTGGCGCCGAAATAGGCCTTACCGGCGATGTTCATCGCATAGGGCTGCAGCGAGCCGCGGTTGCCGCTCTCGGTGAGGCCGACCGCGTAGAGCACGCCCAGCGGCACCCCGTGCTTGGCCGAGGCGCTCGCCATCTCGCGCTCGCAGACGTTGGTGGCCGCGGCCGGAGCCGCGAAACTAGAGATAGCGGCCGCTACGGCCAGGACCGGCAGACGTGGCGTCATCGCTCTGGGACTCCCCTCGGTGGGCGGACCGTTCGGTCTCGCGCGGATCGGACTGGCGGCGGCCGGACTGGCCCGGCGCGGCATCGCCGCCCCTGCCGCCCTGCGCCGCGGCATCGGCCCCGCCGCCGTGCCGGGCGGCGTCGCCGGATGCGGTGTCGGGGCGGCCAGAGCCGATGGTGACGACGTCGGGCTGGTAGCCGGCGCTGCGCAGCACCTCGCGCAGCGCGCCGTCGTCGCTGCGCAGGAGCGCCGCCGTCTCCTCGCGGCTGGCGTGCAGGCTCACCTCGAGGGCGTCACCGCGCAGGCGCATCCGCACCACGACGGTGCCCATGTCGTCCGGCCGCAGCTGGATCGTCAGAATGCGCAAGGGACCGTCGAGGCCACTCGCCGGGCCGGCGGTCGCGGCGGGCGCATGCAGCCGTCCGGCCTCGGCGACCACCGCGTCCGCGACCTGACGCGCCGGATCGGCCGCCGCCGGCATCGCCACGGCCGGCATCGCCAGCGCCGCCACGGGCGTGACCGGCTGGGCCCCCTCGCGTCGGCCCTCGGCGGAGACGCCCGGCTGCGGCACGTCGCCGATGGGCGAGGACGCAAACGACACCGGCGACATCCGGCTCGCCGCGCCGGATGGGTCGGTGTCGGACGCAGCGGCCTCCGCCTCGGGCTCCGCCACAGCGCGAGTGATGATCGGCTGCGGGCGCGCCGGGACGACCACCGGGGCCGGAGCCTGCGCGGGCGGCGACGGGGAGAGGGAGCCGGCCGGGGCAGGCGCTTGGGCAGAAACTTGGGCAGGCGCTTGGGCAGAAACTTGGGCAGCCGCTTGGGCAGGCGGCGGGACGGGGCGTCCGCCATCGACGGCGACCGGCGGCGAGGAGGCGACCGGCGGAGCGATCGAGGCGGTGGCGGCCGGAGGAACCGGCGTCACGGAGGGGGCGGATCCGGGCAGGGCTGCGGACGGCGGGGTCGGGGCGATCGCGTCGGGCACGGCGGATGGCAAGGCGGCGGAGGGAGCCGCTTGCACCGCCGCGGTCACGGCCACGCGCGGGCGCTCGGCTCCGGGCGGGGCGAGGATGGGCTCGCCATCGGCCTTCGAGGCAGCGGGTTCGACATGGATCGCGGCGGCCTCAGGCGGGGCGTCGACGACCGCCCTGGAAACGGTGAGGGCAGCAGCGGGGGGCGACCCGGCAGCCGTAGCGGGCGGCGCCACGGCGGTCGGGGCCGCCTGCCGCGCGGCCTCCCCGACCGCATCTGACGCGGTAGGCCGTTCCGCCATGGCGGGATCACGCGGAACGGTCACGGCCACCGGCCGATGCTCGGTCACGGTCGGGTCAGCCACGGCAGGCGGCGCGGAAGCCACGGCAAGAGACGCGGCAAGAGACGCGGCAAGAGACGCGGCAGCCGTGGCAGGCGGCGCCACCGGAACCGGGGCGGCCTGCGGCCGACCGTCGAGCGAGACAGGCCGCTCGGCCTCGATCGCGCGAGCCGGAGAACCGGACGCGATCTCGGCCGCGAGGGAGCGGTCGGTCCCGGCCTGGGAGAGCATGGGAGTTGGATCGGACACCGGGGCGACCGGCGCCACACCGGCCGGAATGGCGCTCGCCAGCGGACCGGGACCGGCCGGGGGTGCGTTCGCGGGACGCGCTGTGGCGGTCGGGGCGACATCCACTGGCGGGCGGGCAGAGTCCGGGGTGGCCGTGACGGCAGCTGACCGCTCGTGGCTGTCGGGATCGACGCCGGGCGCAGGCGGCGTGCCCGTCGCGCCCGGACCGCGCCGTGCTTGGATGCCAGAGGGCTCGGCCGGCGCGGGAGCGCCGGTGGAGGGCGTTCCGGCCGGCGCCGGCGGCTCGCCGTCCGCAACGGCGCGCGCGACGACGGGCATCTCGGAGGCGGCCGGTCCCGGGACCGGCGTCGAGGATACCGGCCCGTCGAGCGGGGAGCGCACCGTGGCGACGGCTTCGGTCGCGACGGGCGGGAGCGAAGCCGCGGCGGTGTCGGACGTGGACGGCATCGAGAGCCGGGACGGCGCGGCGGCCTCATCGCCCGCGACCCGGTCCGCCCCAGCGCGCGCGACGACGGGAGCCTCGCCGGGGCCGGTCGAAGCGGACCGGCCGGCGGCGGTCCCGACGCCCGGAATGGCAACGGTCGCCAGGGCGGCGGCCGGCCGCGGTGTCGCCGGGGCCGCGCCCGGCACGATGGCGGTCTCGGGCCGCGCGGGGGCCGGAGCGGCCACGCCGGAGGTGGGCGCGGAAGTGGGCACGGTCGGGACGGGTCCGGCCGGCGGTGTCGCCGGCAGCGCGCCCAAGAGGCTGACGGGATGCGGCTTGACCGGGGCGAAATGGGTCTCCTGGGCGATCACCGTCACCTGCAGCCGCCCGGCCGGGACCGGGGCGCCGGGAAAGGCCGGCATCGCCCGGTCGGCGGGACGCCCGACGACACTGCGGTCGGCCGCGCCGGGGGTGACCCCGCCGGCGGCAGGCGCGGCGGCGGGCAGCGCCCTGGCGATCCAGGTCGCGATGGATTCGGGGTGGGCCCCGGCCGGCCCTGTCCGGGCCGCCGGCGCGGCGCCTGCCGACTCCAGCGCCGCCAGGATGGTCAGGGCCGAGGCGGCATCGCCCGTGGTCGAGGGGATGGACGGTGGCGCCTCGGACTCGGCCGGTGCGGGTGAGGCCTTGGCCTCCCGCTCTGGGTCGCCCGTCACCGCCTCCCCGGCCAGGGACCCGAGCAGGGTTCCGAACGCGGCCGCCGCATCGTCATCGCGGCCGGGCCGGCCGGACGCAGCCTCGACGGCCGGACGCAGGGAAGCGAGAGTCGCGCCGAGGGTGTTCACCGGTCACTCCTGGTCATCAACGCGTCGATCTGCCCGATCGCGCCCTGGGCACGGGCGATGGCGGGTGTGGTGGGAAGGGACCGCTTGGCCGCCGGGGCCGCCTCCGGCGGCTTGGCCCCGAGCGCGGGGACCGAGCGGATCTGCGCGGCCATGGCCAGCGCGGAATCGAGCAGCGCCGCGTCGGCCTCCGCCAGGACCGAGCGGTCGGTCGCGCGCAGGGTCTCGAGGCTGGCCTCGAACTGGCCGTCGGCGGCCACCAGCGCCGCCGCGCGGTAGAGCCGCGCGCGCGCAGACCAGGCCGAGGCCGCGTCCACCAGGGTGATCGCCCGCTCGGCGGCGAAGACCGCCGTCGCGGTCTTGCCCTGGTCGAGCCCGGCGCGGGCCACCAGGAGGTAGAGGTCGCGCCGGCCCTCCGGCTCGATCTCGTCGAGCATCGCCTGGAGCTTGGCGAAGCGGGCGCCGTCGCTGGCGAAGTCGAGGCGGGTCAGGGCGGCGGCGAAGCGCTGGCGGAAGTTGCCGGCGTAGACCGAGTGCCGGAACCGGCGCAGGTACTGGATCGACAGGGCCTCGAACCTGGCGAGGTCTCCCACATGGGCGAGCACGAAGATCTCGCGGCGCAGGGCGCCCTCCTCCACGAGGGTGCCGGGCGCGATGAGGCGCGCGAGATCGAGGAGCCGGATCGACTGGGCCGGGTCGTCGCGCGCCGCCAGCGCCGCCTGGGCGAGGGCGAGCTGGGCACCCAGGCCCACCGGCACGGCGTTCGGGTCGAACTTGGCGAGCAGCGTGCGCGCCTCCTTCTCGCGGCCTTCGAGATAAGCGAGCGCCCCGAGGACCAGGGGCGTCTCCCCCTCCCCGACCTTGCCCGAGCCCATCACCTGGCGCAGCAGGCCGGGGCCGCCGCCGCTCAGGGCGAAGGTCACCGCCGCGCGGATGTTGACCGCCTCGGCCCAGACCTCTGGGGGAAGGGCGACCATGCGCTCCTCGGCGTGCTGCATCAGGGCGCGCTGGCCGTGGAAGGCCTGGGTCTGCCCCTGCGCGATCCGGTCCTGCAGCAGCTGGAGGGTCCGCACGAGTTCGACCGGCACCGTGTAGGGCACGATCGGCAACGGTGCGATGGGCGCCGACCTTACCGAGCCGCCCCCGTGCGAATCGCCGCCGTGGGACTCCGCCGCCACGGCCGATGTCGCGCAGAGGGACAGGACGACGGTCGCGGCGAGGAGGCGACGCGGGCGCGCACTCACTCGGGCCGCCCCCGCAGCAGGATCTCGATGCGGCGGTTCTCGGCCGCCTTGGGGTCGGCCGGGTTGCGCGGCAGGCGGTCGGCGTAGCCCTCGATCCGCTCCAGCCGGGCATCGGCGACGCCGCCGCGCACGAGCATGTAGGACGCCATCTGGGCGCGGGCGGAGGACAGGCGCCAGTTGTCGTAGGTTTCCGACCGGAACGGACGCGCGTCGGTATGGCCGCGTACCACGATGCGGCCGGGCCGATCCTTGAGGATCCCGGCGATCCGCTCCAGGGCCTTGACGACCTTGGCCTGCGGCTCGGCCGAGCCGACCCCGAACATGCTGAAGTTCGCCTCGTCGGTGAGGCTGATCAGGATGCCCTCGCCGGTGCGCCGCACCTCGGTGCGCGGCGCCGGGCTGGCGGTGCCCAGGCTCGCCAGGGCCTTGGCGATCTCGTCCTTGATCTGCGCAGCGGCCAGGGTCTCGGCGGCCTCGGCCGCATCCCTGGCCCGGTCGGCGGCGAGGGGAGCGGCCTTGGAGAGAGCAGGCTTGACGGGCTCGGCCCTGACCGGTTCGGCCTTGGCGGGCTCGAGGGCCGTCTCGCGCTTGACCTCGGGGGCGGCCGCCGGCGGAGCGGCCGCCATCTCTGCGACCGCCGCCGGTTCGGCCGGCGCGACCGCGGTGGCGGCCTTGACGGGAGGCGTGACGGGGGCGGTCCGAAGCGGGTTGACCGAACGGGCGTCGAGGCGGCCGTCCTGGGGCAGCGGCGCCACGGTGTTGGGCGTGCCGGGCGCTTCGGCGCGCATCTTGGCCACCGGCGCCACCTGCCAGTAGAGCGGATCGAACGGGTCGCGCGCGGCCTCGCCGCCGTTGATGCCGGGCTGACCGGCCTCGGTGATGACGCCGTCGGCGGAATCGTTCCGGTCGGGGTCGGCCTCGGCGGCGAGCTTGGCCAGCACCGCGTAGGGGTCCTGGAACAGGGCGGCCTCGCGGGCGCGGCTTCCCGGCCCGCCCTTGGCGTCGCCCTTCGCGTCGCCCTTGGCGCCTTCCCCCTTACCCGTATCGCCCTTGCCGCCCTCCATCTTGCCGAGTTCGCCCTCGCTCGGGGCCTCGCCGGGGGTGTTGGTCGGGTCGCGCAGGCCGCGACGGTCGAAGGTGACGTCGGCGAGCTTGACCGGGTTGAAGTACTCGGCGATCGCGGTCTTCGTCTCCTTGGTGGTGGAGCCGATCAGCCACAGTACCAGGAACAGCGCCATCATCGCGGTCATGAAGTCGGCGAGCGCGATCTTCCAGGCGCCGCCGTGGTGCCCCTCCTCCTCGTCGCCGCGACGCTTGACGATGATGATCTCGTGGACGCCCTCGGCCATGTCAGCGCGCTCCGACGGCGGCGGCGAGGCGATCGGCCCAGGCCCCGAGTTGGGTCTCGATCAGGGTCTGGTCGGCCCGGACGGTGACGTCGACGGCCTGCGCCGGCGTGAAGGCGACGGTGGCCGACAGGGGCCCGAGCCGCTCGGCGATGGCCTCGAGGAGGTCGCCAGGGCCCTCGACCCGGATCGGGGCGCCGTTCGTCCCCTCGGTGAGGAGCTTTGCGAGCACGCCCGAGAGTTCCTCGACCGCCCGGACGCGCAGGGACTCGGTCACCACCGGCACCAGCAACCGGCCGATGCGCTCGCTCAAGGCCGTGGCCAGGGCCTCGACGGCGCCATTGAGGCCGGCGGCCAGCGCCTCGGCCTCGTGGCGGCACCAGTCGCGGCGGGCGGTGTCGAGGCGCCCGTCGAAGTCCTCGCGGGCCCGGGCGAGGACGGCGGCGGATTCGGCCTGGGCGTCGGCCCGGCCCTGCTCCCAGCCCTTCGCCTCGGCGGCGCGAAGCAGGGCCTCGCGGTCCTCGACGGGAGCCGGCGGCGCGACCGGGGCCGGGGCGGTGCGCAGGAGGAGGGCGAGCCCGTCCTGGGCGCGGGGCGGGGGGGCCGCCGGCGCCACGGAGAAGTCGGGGAGATAACGGGCGATCACCGGTGCCATCACGCGGCCTCCTCACGCAGGAGCCAGCGCTTGAGGATCTGCGCGGCCTGCTCCTCGTCGGCTTCGATCATCTGCTCGAGCCGCTTCTGCGGCGAGCGGTTGAGCTTGTCGGCGAGATCCTCGATCAGCCCGGCGACCCCCGTGGCGGCGGCGGGCGCCGCCAGTTCGGGCAGGCCCGAGGCGGCCGGTCCGGTGAGGGCGCCGGCCGGCGTGCCGTCGGGGTTGAGCCCGGCGGCGGCGGCCAGTGCGGCGACCTGCTCCTGCTCGGCGGCCGGGATCGCCAGGATGGCGCGCATGGCCGGGCGCAGGCCGAACCAGATCAGCAGGCCGGCCACCAGCAGGATGGTGGCGGCGTTGATGAGGGTGGCCGACTGGCGCAGCAGCACGTCGGTGAGGCTCAACGGCGCCACCGGCTCCAGGGCCTGGCCGTCGTTGACGAAGCCCACGGCGGCGACCTTGACGTTGTCGCCCCGCTCCTTGTTGAAGCCCGCGGCCGAGCCGATCAGCTGCTCGATCTCGGCGATCTGGGCGTCGATGGCGGCCTTGCCGCCCTCGGGACCGGCCAGCGCCGCCAGGCGCGAGCGGTTGACCAGCACGGCCACCGAGAGCTGGCGGATGGCGTAGCCGTCGCTCACCGTCTGGATGGTCTTGGTCGAGATCTCGTAGTTGGTCAGGTCCTCGCGCTTCTGGGTCTCGTTGCTCGAGGTGTCGTTGCCGTCCGAGCGGACGCGCTGGTCGGGCAGGTTCTGCTGGGCCGTGGTCGGGCGCTGCGAGGCGCGGTTCTGGGCGTTCTCGGTCTCGCGCACCGCCCGTGTCGAGCGTTCGACGCGCTGGTCGGGATTGTAGATCGTCTCGTTCTGGACGGTCTTGTCGGTGTTGAGGCGGGCCGCGACGCTCACCTCGAAGTTGCCGACGCCGAGGTAGGGGGTCAGCGTCCGGCGGATATTGTCCTGGACCTCGCGGCCGAGCGTCTTCTCCAGGCTCGCCATCTTGCCGGTGGCGGCGGTGTTGGCCTCGTCGCCCGAGAGGATGAGGGCGCCGTCGGTGCCGATCACGGTGACGCGGTCGGGCTTCATGCCGGGCACGGCCGAGGCGACGAGGTGGCGGATCGACTGGGCGCCGCTGACGTCGTCGGCGGGCTCGGTGCGCACCACCACGGAAGCCGAGGGCGGCTGCTGGTCGCGGCGGAACGAGCCGCGGTCGGGCAGGACGATGTGGACGCGCGCGGCACGCACGCCCTTCATGCCCTGGATGGTGCGGGCGATCTCGCCCTCGAGCGCCCGGACCCGGGTGACCTCCTGCATGAACGAGGTCATGCCGAGCGAGCCGAGGTCGTTGAACAATTCGTAGCCGGACTTGGAGCTCTGCGGCAGGCCCTTCTCGGCGAGCAGCATGCGCGCCTGCGCGGTGTGGCCGTAGGCCACCAGGACGGAGGCGCCGTCGGCGGCGACGTCGAAGGGGATGTTGGCGTCCTTGAGCACGCCGCCGATGCGGCCGACGTCCTCGCGGCTCAAGCCGGTGTAGAGCGTCTCCTGGGCGGGACGGCTGAGGTAGAGGGCGCCCAGCCCCACCGACAGGAAGACGACGAGGCCGATCAGCCCGAGGGCCGCGATCCGCCGCCCGCCCAGGGCGACGATGTTGTTCCAGAGCCTCTCGGCGTGTTGGCGACCGGACATTGACGGGACTGCTCCTGACGGGCACGCGGCCTGTGCCGCCCTTCTTGCCCGTCAGCCTTGCGCGGAGATTGCGTGGCCCGCCGGGGCCTTTCCGTCGCGTTTCGGCGCTGCCGGCGACGTACGGGTTCGACCCCGTCCCGCGACCGGTCGAGAACCGAGAAACCTCAGTAGAACGATCGCACCAGCCCGCTCACCAGCATATTCCACCCGTCGATCAGGACGAAGAACAGCACCTTGAACGGCAGCGAGATCACGGTGGGCGGCAGCATCATCATGCCCATCGACATCACCACCGTGGACACGATCATGTCGATGACGAGGAACGGCAGCGCGATGAGGAAGCCGATCTCGAAGCCGCGCCGCAGTTCGGAGATCATGAAGGCGGGGATGAGGATGCGCAGGTCGATCTTCTCGCCCTCCTCGGCCGCCGGGAAGGTGCGGCTCGCCAGATCCCGGAAGGTCTGGAGGTCCTTGGGGCGCACGTGCGTGGTCATGAACTCGCGGAACGGCTCGACGATCTTGGGGAAGGCCTCCGCCTCCGTCATCCGGTTCTCGCTGAGCGGCTTCACGCCCTCGTTCCAGGCCCGGTCGAAGGTGGGCGCCATCACGTAGAAGGTCAGGAACAGCGACAGGCTCACCAGGAACAGGTTGGCCGGCGTGCTCTGGAGGCCGAGCCCCGAGCGCAGGAACGAGAACGCCACGGCGAACCGCGTGAAGCTCGTCACCATCACGAGGAGGCCGGGCGCCAGGGACAGCACCGTCATCAGCGCGACGAGTTGCAGGATGCGCCCGCTCGCCGCTCCGTTTCCGGCCGGCAGCAGGGCGTCCAGCGCCGGCACGCCGGTGGCGGATTGGGCGGAGGCCGCCGCCGTGAGGAGCGGCAGGGCGGCGAGGGCGAGGAACGCCGGTTTGAGATGTCTCATGAGGCTTTCCATCGATCGACCCCGGTCGATGCCGGCGATTCTCCTCCCCCTCGTGGGGAGGAGTCGGAGGTGGGGGTTGTGCCGCTTGCCGGAGGCGGAGGGTCACCCAGCCACCCCCACCCGTCTTCCCTCCCCACGAGGGGGAGGGAGGGTGGCCCGTTACTGGACCACCAGCGATTCCACGATCAGTTCGCGGACCTGGCCCTTGGTGCGCAGCGCCACGCGCTCGTTGAGGTCTTCGCGAAGGTGCTGGAGGCCGCTCGGGCCCTCGATCTGGCGGGTGGTGACCGAGCGCAGGTAGGCGGTGATGTCGGCCCGGATCTCGGCGAGCGCCACGTCGGGGCTCGGCACCGCCGCGGTCTTGAACACCACCGAGGATTCGAGCCGCACCCAGGCCTCGTTGGCGTCGGCGAGGTTGGTCACCACCGAGCCGACGCTGCGCAGCGAGAGGTCGCCGGTGTACTTGAGGACCTTCACGGCCTTGTCCTCCTCGTCCTTCTTCTTCTGGTCGACCGCCTTCTCCACGGTGGACTGCAGGTAGAGGCCGAGCCCGCCGCCGGTGCCGATGGCGATCACGCTCGCCACCGCCACGGCGCCGATCAGCGCCATGGCGCCCTTCTTCCTGGGGGCATCGTCCGTCTTGGCGGCCATCGTGGCGTCTCCTCGATCGAACCGTCAGAACGGCGCCAGGGTCTCGAAGACCTGCTGACCGAAGGTCGGGGCCTGCACCTCGCTGATGCGGCCGCGGCCGCCGTAGGAGATGCGCGCCTCGGCGATCTTGTCGTAGGCGATGGTGTTCAGGCGGGAGATGTCGCGCGGCCGCACGATGCCGGCCACGGTGAGGACGCGGACCTCGTTGTTGACCTGCACCTCCTGCGAGCCCGAGATCAGAATGTTGCCGTTGGGCATGACCTCGGTGACGACGGCCGCCACCGAGAGCCGCAGGCTCTCGGACCGGTCGATGTTGCCCGCCCCCTTGCTCTCGGTGGAGGAGCGGATGCCGGCATCCGCCGTGGCGGTGTCCTTGAGCGCCGAAACGCCGTAGCCGAAATCGAAGCCGAGACCCGAGCGCTGGCTGCGCGAGCGATCGCTGGAGTTGCCGAACTGGGCCTTGTCCTCGATCTGGATCGAGACCGTGATGACGTCGCCGACGTTGCGGGCGCGCGGGTCCTGGAAGATCTCGACCGCGCCGGGCGCCCAGGTCGAATGGTAGGTCTTGCGGTTGAGCGAGCCGAAGGTGGTCGGCAACGCCTCGCGCGGGGCGGCGAGCCCGGTGCCGATCGGGCTCAGCACCGGCGCCTGGCCGAACTCCGACAGGCGGTTGGCGTTGCAGGCGCCCAGAGCCGGCGCGAGGACGAGGAGGGCGAGGCCGAGGCGGGCTCTGGAGCCTGCGGGTGCCGGGCGGGTCATCAGGATTTCTCGCTTTCCCGGGCCTTCTTGCCCAGATCGGTCATGACGCGGGCGAGTTGCGAGGCGCGGGCGGCCTCCATCTCGCTGAGGATGGCGCTCGCGGTGCGGGCGTTCAGCTTGGTGAGGATCGCGGCCGCCGATTCCTCGGGCATGTTGGCGAGCTGGAGGGCGGCCGCGTCGGGGCGCATCTTGGTGTAGATCGCCACCACGCCCTCGTCGGCCTTGGCGAGGAAGGCGTTGCGGCGGGTCAGCCAGGATTCGTATTCGGCGCGCTTCTCCTCGAGCTTCGCGATCCGCTCCTCGACCTGCTTCTCCAGGGTCGCGAGCTGCTCCTTCTGCCAGGCGAAGCGCGCGTCGGCGGCGGCATCGGCGATGCTGGCGCAATAGCCGGATTGCTTGGGTGCGGCCTCGGGCGCACGGGCCGCCTCGACCGGCGGCGGCGGTTCGATCGCCGCGGCCGACCCGGCGGCGAGGACGAGCGCGATGGCGGCAGCGAGGAGGGAGCGCCTGCCGGTCATTGGACGACGAGCTCCGCCTGGAGGGCGCCGGCGGTCTTCACCGCCTGCAGGATCGAGATGATGTCGGTGGGTTTCAGGCCGACCTGGTTGAGGCCGCGCACCAGGGTCTGGAGGTCCGAGCCGCGGATGATGGCGAGCCGGCCCGGCTGCTCGTTGACCGCGACCTCGGTGCGGGGCACCACCACGGTCCGGCCGTTGGAGAAGGGCTCGGGCTGCGACACCTCGGGCGTCTCGGTGACGCGGACGGTGAGGTTGCCGTGGGTGACCGCCACCGTGGAGACCTGGACGTTGCGGCCGATCACCACCGTGCCGGTGCGCTGGTCGACGACGACCCGGGCCGGCACGTCGGGATCGACGGACAGGTCGCCGATCTCGGCGATGAAGCGGGTCTGGGCGATCTGCGCGGGCCGGATCAGCACCACCGCGCGCTGGTCGCGGGGGATCGCCACGCGCTTGCGGAAGCGCTGCAGGGCGTAGGTGTTGATGGCGTCGGCCACCAGGATCGCGGTCTTGAAGTCGGGGTTCTTCAGTTCCATCACCAGCTCGGGCAGGTCGCGGAAGGTGCCGACCACCTCGCGCTCGATCAGCGCCCCGTTGGGGATGCGCCCGGCGGTGGGCACGCCCTGCGTCACCGTCTCGGCCGCGCCGCCGACGGTGAAGCCCGAGACCGCCAGCGGTCCCTGCGCCGCGGCGTAGACGAGGCCGTCGCCGCCCATCAGGGGCGTCATCAGCAGGGTGCCGCCCTTGAGCGACGAGGAATCGCCCAGCGAGGTCACCGTGACGTCGATGCGCGAGCCGGTGCCGGTGTAGGGCGGCAGGTCGGCGGTCACCATCACGGCGGCGACGTTGCGGGTGCGCAGGCGGGCGTCGCGGACGTTGATGCCCATCTTGTCGAGCATCGACTGCAACGACTGCTCGGTGAACTGGGCGTTGCGCAGGGTGTCGCCGGTGCCTTGCAGGCCGGTGACGAGACCGTAGCCGACGAGCTGGTTGTCGCGCACGCCCTTGAGGGTGGCGATGTCCTTGATCCGCGTTCCCGCGGCGGCGGGGACGGCCGCGAGGACGAGGGCCACCAGGACCAGGAGGATGCGGCGCATCACTTGTCCCCGGTGCGGATGCGGCCGTCGGCCATCACCGTGCCGAGGACGATGCGGCCGGTGTCGGCGTTGCGCACCCGGATGAGTTCGCCCAGGCCCCCGTTCTGGAGGGGCGAGCCCACCGTGGTGATGAACAGGCCGTTCTCCTCGAACACGATCTGGGTGGGAGCGCCGCGGCTGACGAGGCGCGGGTCCTCGACGGCGTTGACCGGCACCGGCTCGCCCGGCAGCAGCATCCGCCGGGCGGTGCGCCCGACCATGGCCAGCGGCGCGTCGATGACCGCGCCCCGCGCCCTGAAGGTCTCGGGATAGGCCTGGGAGCGCAGCATCGACTCCTTGATGACGTCGCCGGCGTAGATCGTCACCGTGGGCACCGGCAGCACGAGGTCGGCCGCCCAGAGCGGACCGGCGCAGAGGGCGAGCCCTGTCGCGGCCGAGGCGAGGCCCCGCGCGATCCGTCCGGTGAGATGTGTCTGGCCCATGGTGGTCGCGCTCTTCATCGTGTGTCCGGCCGGCGGCGAGCCGGGTCCCTCGGCCGGGCGTCCGCCCCGCCGTTCGTCTGTTCGAGGTCTCGGGCGGCACGCATCGAGCGGGCGCCGCCGGTGGGGTGGAGGAGCGGGGCGGCCCCGCCTCAGCGCGGGCCGGTGGCTTCAGCGGATGCCCTTGGAGACCGTGCCGGCCATCTCGTCGGCGGCCTGGATCACCTTCGAGTTCATCTCGAAGGCACGCTGGGCGGTGATCATGTTGGTGATCTCCTTGACCGGATCGACGTTCGATCCCTCGAGGTAGCCCTGCTGGATCTTGCCGAAGCTGACGTCGCCGGCGACACCCACCACCGGCTGCCCGGAGGCAGGGGTCTCCCGGTAGAGGCCGTTGCCCAGGGGCTCGAGGCCGGATTCGTTGGCGAAGTTGGCGAGCGAGAGCTGGCCGATGTTCTGCTGGGCGACCTGGCCGTCGATCTTGGCGAAGACCTGGCCGGACTGGTTGACCACCACGTCGACGGCGTTGGCGGGCAGGAGGATCGCCGGCTCGACGGTGTAGCCCTCCAGCGTCACCAGCTGGCCGGCGTTGTTGCGGTTGAACGAGCCGGCGCGGGTGTAGTTGATCTCGCCGTTGGGGTTGGTGATCTGGAAGTAGCCGCGGCCGTTGATGGCCAGGTCGAGCTGGTTCGACGTGTTGGCGAGCTGCCCCTGGCGGTGCAGGTTGCGGATCGCGGCGGTGCGCACGCCCAGGCCCAGCATGGCGCCCTCGGGCACCGGCTCCTGGCCGGCCTGGTTGGGCACGCCCTGCTGGCGCTCGGCCTGGTAGAGCAGGTCGGTGAACTCGGCCCGCGCCTGCTTGAAGCCGGTGGTGTTGAGGTTGGCGATGTTGTTGGCGATGACCTCGAGGTTCATCTGCTGGGCGTTCATGCCGGTCGCGGCGATGGCGAGTGCTCTCACGGCGGTACTTCCTTAAATCGGCGGATCTCAGATCGGCATGCGGCTGAGTTCGAGGTAGGCGGCCACGACCTTGTCGCGCACTGCGATGGCGGTCTGCAGGCTCTGTTCGGCGGAGAGCACCGCCTCCACCACCTGTTGGGCGGAGGCCTTGCCCTGGATGCCCTGGATGGCGGTGGCCTCGCCGGTCCGCACCGAGGTGCGCACCCCCGACACCAGCTGGGCCATGACGTCGCCGAAGTCCGTGACCGGGGCGGCGCCGCCCACGGCGGGCATCACCGCCCGCTGCAGGGCGGCGGTGCCTTCGGTGCGCGAGGCCGCGCCGGCCCGGTCGAAGGCGGAAATGGAGGCGAGGGCTTCGATCATCGGGGCGGGTCTTCTTTCAGGACTTCAGGAGGTCGATGACGCTGGCCACCATGGCGCGGGCCTGCTTGATCACCTGCACGTTGGCCTCGTAGGAGCGGTTGGCCTCGCGGATGTCGGCCATCTCCACGAGCATGTTCACGTTGGGCATCTTGACGTTGCCCTCGTCGTCGGCGGCCGGGTTGCCGGGATCGCGCTCGATCCGGAACGGGCTCTTGTCGGTGCCGATGGTGTTCAGCTTCACCGAGGCGAGGCCCGCGGCCCGGTCCATGGCCGAGCGGAACGACACCGTCTTGCGCGCATAAGGGTCCGAGCCCGGCTCCGCCCCGGTGGACTGGGCGTTGGCGACGTTCTCGGCGGCGATGCGCAGGCGCAGGGACTGCGCCTCCATGCCGGCGCTGGCCAGGCGCGTGGAGGCGGAGAGCGGATCGATCATCAGCCCGCCCTCACGGCGGACATCAGCATGCGGTGAAACGCCTTCACGATGCCGGTGTTGAGGTTGTGGTCGCGGCTGACCTCGCCGGCCTTGAGCATCTCCTGCTCCAGGCTGACCGAGCTCGAGGTCTCGAGGGCGTCCCAGGCCGCTTCGGCCTTGACCGGCCGCGTCGGAACCGGGCTCTCGGCGGAGGCGACATGGGCGCTCGCCGTCATCGCCAGCCCGGTCATGGAGCCGGCGCGGGAGAGCACCTCGGAGAAGGGCACCACGTCGCGGGCCTTGTAGTCGGGGGTGTTGGCGTTGGCGACGTTGCTGGCGATCGTCGCCTGCCGGACGGCGAGGTGACGGGCCTGCTGCGAGGCGATCTCGAAAAGGTAAACGCCTGTCACCGCCCTGGCTCCGGATGTGATCGTCTTCGATGTGGACCAGTAGGGCGGCAACCTTGTCCGAAGCTGACGGGCGAGGCCGGCGCCGCGCCCAACCTTGACAGGCCGGGGAGGAGACCGCAGGTCCGAGGCCGGCCCGGGCCCCTGCCCGTTCGATGGTCCGTCCCGCTTGATCCCGAGCCCGCGATGACCCTTCGCCCCCTGCCGGACGTCGCATGAGCGGGCCGACCCCCTCGCCTACTCTCTCCCCGGCCCGCTATGCCGGCGGCGCCCACCCCGGCGCTGGCGAAGACGAGCACGTGGTCGGCACCAAGAACCGCTGGTCGCGGGTGGTGCTCGCCTACGGCGACCTCGTCCCCGACGGGTGGTGCGAGGTCCGGTTCGGCATCGCCTGGGACGCGGACGAGACCGCGGCGGTCGCCCCCGATTTCGCCCTGGTCGGCATCGACCCGCAGGCGCAGGACGGATCGAGCCTCGACCTCGACCAGGTGCCGGGCCTCGACCGCACGCAACTCGACCCCCACGGCACCTGGATCGCCGGCCCGGCCTATCACCCCGGCGAAGCGGCGGCGCCCCGCGCGGCGCTCGTGCGCGTCGCCTTCATGCTGTCGGCCCCGGCCGCGCGGGTGGCGGTGACGATCCGCTCCTGGCGCAACACCCGGCCCTTCGTCGTCACCCGCCCGCAGCTGAGCCAGGCCCGGCGCGACGCCCTCGCCCCACCGCCCTCGCGCCGCCGCCGGCGTCTCGGGCCTGAGCCGGTATGGTTCGACCACGTCCTGGTGCCGGGGCGCCCCCTGGTCCTGCGCGGGCAGATCTTCGCGGCGACCCCCGGCGAGCACGCCGCCCACGCACGCATCCTCTACCGCGACGCGGGCGGCACGCCGATCCCGCCGCCCTATCCCGGCACCATCGTGCTCCCGGCATTGGGCGCCTTCGTCGATCTGCCGGCCCAGCAGCAGGCCCGCCGCTTCACCCTCGACCTCATGCCGCCGCCGGACGCGGCCCGCGTCTCGGTGGGGTTTGCCGCCTGGGACGGGGACGGGCGCCCGGTCGAACTCATCGACGACCCCGAGGTCGCCCTCGACGACAGGCTGCGGCTGGAGAGCGTGAGCGGCGACGACCTCCTCGCGGCCCCCGCCTTCCTCGCGCGGCTGGCCGAACACCTCGAGCTGTCGGACGCGGCGGTGGCGGCCTGGTGCCCTCCGCGCAGGACGGCCGCCGCGGTGCCCCCGATCCTGGCCAGGGCGCGCGCCCTGCAGGACGGCGAGGCGAAGGCCGGGGCCGGCGTGCTGCGGCTCGCCGCCTGTCCCGACTGGCCCGTGCCGGAAACACCGGACTGGACCGAGGACCCATTCCGCTCGGTGCCCTGGCGCATCGCCTACCAGGCCCTGACCTGGCTGTGGCCCATGGCCGAATCCCCGGGCGGGCCGGAGCGGGCGCTGGCGCTGGCGCTATCGTGGTCCGCGGGCAATCCCTGGGGCGATCCGGCCGACGGACTCGCCCTGCATCCGGCCGCCCTCGCCCAGCGGGCCGAGGTCTTCGTCAGGCTGCTCGGGCGTGCGCCCGAGGGCGAGGCCGCCGCCCTCGTCCTCACCGGCGAGATCGCCCGGCACGGGTTCGCCCTCGCCGAGATCGTCGGGCAGAACGCCCTGGCGCGCTCCCTCCTGCAGCTCGAGGCCGCCGCCGCCCTCCTCGGGGTCGCCCGTGCCCTGCCCGCCCTGCCCGTGGCGGCCCATTGGACGGGGCTGGCGCTTAGCGGCGTCGCCGCCTGCATCGAGCGCCAGATCCGGCCCGACGGGTCCATCCCCGACCCGAGCCTGCATCGGCGCCTCGACCTCGCGACCCTGGGACGCGCGCTGGCCGAGGGGCTGACGGACCACCCCCTCGCTGCGACGATCGCGGGACGGGTGGAAGCGGCGATGCCCGGGCTCACCGGCCTCCTCGATCCCGGCGGACGGCTGCCGCCGTTCGGGGACACGCCCCACGGGGTGGACCACGCCGCCTGGATCGGACGCCTGCGCGGCCGCAGAGCGCTGGAGACGGACTTGGTGGCCGACCGCCGGCGCGGCCCGCCGCCACCGCCCCCGGAGCCGGCCGCCCCGTCGGGCGGCGTCATCGTCCTGCGCCAGGACGCCCCGGGACGGCTTTGGGGCCACCTCGCCTGCACCTACGCGGCCAACGGGTCCGGGCATCGCGACGCCACCTCCTTCGTCTACGCGACGGAGGGCGTGCGCTGGATCGTCGAGGCGGGCGGGTCGAGCCTCGTGGAGACGGGGGCGGTGCGCCACCACCTCGTGAGCGCGCAGGGCCACAACGTGGCCGCTCCCGACGGGCGCGAACCGATGGCGGGCGAGGCCTGGCTCGCGGGCGTGACCGCCCTCGACGGCGCCACCGCCTACGAGATCGGCACCGGCGTCCACGGCTCCACCTACGCTCATGCCCGCCTCGTGGTGGCGCTGCACGACCTCAGCGGGCTCGTCGTCCTCGATCGCTTCGCGACGCGGGGCGGGCCGATCGCGATGGAAGGTTGGCTGCACCTGGGGCCCGACATCCTGGCCGCCATCGTCTCGCCGCGCCGGGCGATGGCGCAGCACGGGCGCTCGCGGCTGGCCTTCACGCCGATCGTCCAGGCGGGACGCGCGGCGGGGCTCGCCATCGTCAACGGCCGCAACGACCGGGCCGGGACGATGCAGGGATTCGTTTCGCAGGCCGCGGGTGCGCTCACCCCCTCCAGCATGCTGCGCTACGCCCTGTCCGGGACGGACCGGGTCTGCGGTGGCATGATGATCGCCTCCGACACCGTGGCCGAGGGGCGTCTGGCCACCCTGCTCGCCGGCCGTGCCCTCGCCCCGATCCTGGCCGGACCCGAGTCCTGAGGGCCTTCGCCGCCCGTCGTACAAAATCCGTCTGATTGCTTTGCAATGCGGATTTCGGCTTCGCTCAGATGCCGCGCGGGCTTGGTGATACGGTTCCCGCTTTATCCAAGCGGAAACCGTATCACTGGCCGACGATGCCGTAGATCACGATGCAGGTGCCGATGGCGATGAGGCCATAGGCCAGGGCGGTGTTCTTCCAGTGGTCGAACTCGGATGGGGTGTCGCCGTCGAACTCGTTCATCTCGGCCTCCGTCGTCGATCGTGAGGGATGCTCTGGGCAGGCGCCGCCGGCCTCACGGCCCGCAGCGGGCGCGAGGCCGGCGGCGGGCTCGCTCAACGGAAGGAGATCCCGGCGCCGAAGGGGCCGACGTGGAAGACGGGACGGACGCCGTAATGGCCGCGGCCGCCATAGCCGTCGTCACCGCGATAGGGCCGGCCGTAGCCGTAGCCGTAGCCGTAGCGGCGATACATCGGGCGGCAGTCGCCGAAGCGGTTGGGGATCCAGCCGGGGCCGCAGCCGTAGGCGACCGTGTCGACCAGCGTCGCCGCCGGCGAGGCGGGCACGGCGAGCGGCGCCGCGACCGCCGGGGACACGAGGCCGACGCCGGTCAGGGCGAAGGCGGCAAATCCGATGTTTGAAAGGCGCGTCATGATGGGACCTCCTCGAAACGTCGAAGCGGCACCGGCCGACTCCGAACGACGACTGGGTTAGGCCCCCACCACACCTGTGGATGTGCTGTTCGTTACATGTGGATATTGATTTCGCCGCCGGCCAGCCAGCGGAGCCGAAGGACATCGCATCCGTGTGCGGGCTCGCACGATCGGGCCGTCGTCAGCCGGATCGGGCGCGGCGTCAGGATCGGTTCGTCGCGGTCGATCCGCGCGGTGACACGGGGGTACCCGGGACCGCGATTCGGCCGAGCGCGGCTCGCCCTCTCCCCGCCGGCGGGGAGAGGGGACAGGCGGACGTCGCGCTACTTCTTGGGCTCGGGCGCGGCGGCCGGGGCGGCGTCGGTGCGCTCGATCTTGGCGCCCTCGCGCAGCTTCAGGATCAGGTCCTGCTGCGCCTTGCGGGTGATGTACTGGTCGACCTGATCCTTCATCTCGGCGAAGGTCGGCACCGGCTTCACGCGCTTCTCCTCGACCTTGATCACGTGCCAGCCGAACTGGGTCTTGATCGGGTCGGAGACTTCGCCGGCCTTCATCTTGAACGCGGCCTCGGCGAAGGGGGCGACCATGCGCTCCTTCGTGAACCAGCCGAGATCGCCGCCCTCGGTCTTGGAACCGGGGTCCTTCGAGGCCTCGCCGGCCACCTTGGCGAACTCCTCGCCGCCCTTGATCCGCGCGGCGATCGCCTTGGCCTCGGCCTCGTTGTCCACCAGGATATGGCGGGCGTGGACCTCCTCCTCGGGCTTCATCGCCTTCACGGTCTGCTCGTAGAGGGCTTTGGCGGCCTCCGGGGTGGCGGCCTTCTTGGCCTCGCGCTCCAGGTATTCGTCGAGCAGGAGCTTGTCCTTGAAGTAGGCGAGCTTGCGCTGGAAGTCGGCGGTCTCGCCGATCTTGGCCGCGTTCGCCGCCTGGGCGCCGACCTTCAGGTCGACCATGTAGTCCACGAGCAGGTTCTTCTTCTGGTCCTCGTCGACGCCGGGCAGCGACAGGGCCGGGTCGTCGCTGGCCACGGCGAGGTCGCCGGCGGTGATGGGCGCGCCGTTGACCTTGGCCACCACGGTCTCGGGCGCCACCGGCGCCGCCGCGGGGGCGGGCGTGGCGGCCGGGGGCGTCTGGGCACCGGCGGGCAGGGCCGCGCCGAGCGCGAGGGCGCTCGCGAGCCAGAGACGGGAGGGCTTGATCATGGGGGATGCGTCCTTGGAAGCGCCGCCGCGGGCCGGCTCTCGTGGCCGGATGGGGCGCGGAAGGCGTGGCGGTTTGCGGCGTGACGGCCGCGGCGTTTCACGCCGACACACGTGGCGCGGGCCGGGCCCGATGGCAAGCCCGAGGGGACTGCAGCACCTCCGCCCGATCGCACGGAAAGCGTCGAATACGAACGGTTGCATCCACTCGGCCTTAAGGGCCTCGCCGTAGGATGGCGCCGTCTCAGCCTCGACCCGGAGGACAATCGGATGCGCCACGCCGTCGTGATCGGTGCCCTCGCCCTGGCGTTCGCCTCCGTCCAGGAGGCCGAGGCCCGCGGCGGGCGCGGCGGCGGTGGCCGCGGGGGTGGCGGCATCGTCTACGCGACCCCGGCCCGGACCCACGACGCCTCCGCGCGGCGCACGGCGACGGCCGGCATGCCGGTGGAGCCGCAGACGGCCTTCCTGCGGCCGATCCTGCCGGTGCGCGCCCCCGTCCAAGCGATCCAGCCGGCCTCGACGGGGGTGGTGGCGGCGAACTGCGCCAGCGGCCGCCTCGTCGGCCAGGGCGCCGGGTTCTGTCAGATCAACTGACCGATCGAACGCCGCCCCTGCGATCGGGCGCCTGCGCGGAACCAAGCGTCCGCCGGGCGCCTTTGGCATGGCCCGTCCTCTTCTGCCCGTGATCGGGCCGCGGGGGCGTCAACCCTTGTCTGATGCGCAGGCCGATAATTACCTCTATAAGCCCGGCCCAACAGACCGTTCAGACACTTTCGATCGACCGCAGGTTCACGATGCTCGGCGCCCTCGCTAAGAAGATTTTCGGCTCGTCCAACGACAGGCGCGTCAAGGGCTATCGTCCCCGTGTGGCCGAGATCAACGCCCTCGAGCCGCAGATCGCGGCCCTGTCGGACGATCAGCTGCGCGCCCGCACCGAGATGCTGAAGGCCGAGATCGCCGCGGGCAAGAGCCTCGACGACATCCTCGTGCCCGCCTTCGCCACCGTGCGCGAGGGCGCCAAGCGCGTCCTCGGCCAGCGGCACTTCGACGTGCAGATGATCGGCGGCATGGTGCTGCACGAGAGCGGCATCGCCGAGATGAAGACCGGCGAGGGCAAGACCCTGGTCGCCACGCTGCCGGTCTACCTCAACGCCCTCTCGGGGCTCGGCGTCCACGTCGTCACCGTCAACGACTACCTCGCCTCGCGCGACGCCGAGTGGATGGGCCGGGTCTACCGGTTCCTCGGCCTCACCGTCGGCACCATCGTGCACGGCCTCGACGACGAGCAGCGCAAGGCGGCCTACGCTTGCGACATCACCTACGGCACCAACAACGAGTTCGGCTTCGACTACCTGCGCGACAACATGAAGTACGAGCTGAGCCAGCTCGCGCAGCGCGGCCACAACTTCGCGATCGTCGACGAGGTCGATTCGATCCTGATCGACGAGGCGCGCACGCCGCTCATCATCTCCGGCCCCGTCGACGACCGCTCCGACCTCTATGTCTCGGTGGACGCGCTGATGCCCCACCTCGAGCGCGAGCACTACGACCTCGACGAGAAGCAGCGCACGGTCTCGCTCACCGAGAGCGGCAACGAGTTCATCGAGGAACTGCTGCGCGGCGCCGACCTCCTGAAGGAGGGCGACCTCTACGACGCGCACAACGTCACCCTGGTCCACCACGTCAACCAGGCTCTGCGCGCCCACACCCTGTTCACCCTCGACAAGGACTACATCGTCAAGAACGACGAGGTGGTGATCATCGACGAGTTCACGGGCCGCATGATGCAGGGCCGGCGCTACTCGGAGGGGCTGCACCAGGCCCTGGAGGCCAAGGAGCGGGTCACCATCCAGCCCGAGAACCAGACGCTCGCCTCGATCACCTTCCAGAACTACTTCCGCCTCTACTCCAAGCTCGCGGGCATGACCGGCACCGCCTCGACGGAAGCGGACGAGTTCGCCGAGATCTACAAGCTCGAGGTCGTCGACATCCCGACCAACAAGGAGGTCGAGCGCGTCGACGAGGACGACGAGGTCTACCGGACGGTGGACGAGAAATACGCCGGCATCATCGCCGAGATCGAGAAGGCGCACGCCCGCCACCAGCCGATCCTGGTGGGCACCGGCTCCATCGAGAAGTCGGAGCATCTGGCCGACCTCCTGCGCAAGGCCGGCTTCAAAGCCCTGGACTATTCGGACCTGAACGCGCTGACCGACGTCTACAAGGCCGCCCGCGAGGGCAAGGTCACCAAGACTTTCGCGGTCCTCAACGCCCGTTTCCACGAGCAGGAGGCCTACATCGTGGCCGAGGCCGGCGTGCCGGGCGCCATCACCATCGCCACCAACATGGCCGGGCGCGGCACCGACATCAAACTCGGCGGCAACCTCGAGATGCGCATCGGCAAGGAGCTCGCCGACGTGCCTGAGGGGCCCGAGCGCGAGGCCCGCATCGCCGCGATCAAGGCCGAGATCGAGGCGTACCGCGCCAAGGTGCTGGCCTCGGGCGAGCCGGCCGATCCGGAGGCCGGCCGCAAGAAGGCTCTACCCGGCGGGCTCTACATCATCGGCACCGAGCGCCACGAGTCGCGCCGCATCGACAACCAGCTGCGCGGGCGTTCCGGCCGCCAGGGCGATCCGGGCCGCTCGAAGTTCTACCTCTCGCTCCAGGACGACCTGATGCGGATCTTTGGGTCCGACCGCATGGACGGGATGCTGACGCGCCTGGGGCTCGAGCCCGGCGAGGCGATCATCCACCCCTGGATCAATAAGGCCATCGAGAAGGCGCAGCAGAAGGTCGAGGCGCGCAACTTCGACATGCGCAAGAACGTGCTCAAGTACGACAACGTCATGAACGACCAGCGCAAGGTCGTGTTCGAGCAGCGCCGCGATTTCATGGGCCAGGAGAGCGTGCGCGACACCGTCGACGAGATGCGTCACGGCGTCATCGACGACCTCGTGAGCGTCCACATCCCCGAGAACGCCTACGCCGAGCAGTGGGACGTGGAGGGGCTGCGCGAGCGGGTCACCACCGTCCTCAACCTCGACGTGCCGGTGGAGGACTGGGCCAAGGAAGAGGGCATCGCCGACGAGGAGATGCGCGAGCGCCTGCGCACCGCCGCCGACGACGCCTATGCCGGCCGCGTCGAGAAGAACACGCCCGAGCTGATGACCTACGTCGAGAAGCAGGTGCTGCTCCAGACCCTCGACCACCTCTGGCGCGAGCATCTCGTCACCCTCGACCACCTGCGCCAGGTGGTGGGTTGGCGCGGTGTCGCCCAGCGCGATCCGCTCAACGAGTACAAATCGGAGGCGTTCGAGCTGTTCAACGGCCTCGTCGCCTCCCTGCGCGAGCAGGTGACCCAACAGCTCTCGCGCATCGAGATCATGTACGAGCAGCAGGATCAGGCCCCCGATCCCTTCGCCTCGCCGGCCCTGCCGCCGATGTTCGCCCAGCACCTCGATCCCGTCACCGGCGAGAACGAGATGGATTATGCCGGTGCCGCCCGCGCCACCATGGTGGCCGGCGCCGAGGCCGGCGACACCGCGGTGCTGGAGCGCAACCCGGACGACACGGAGACCTGGGGCCGCGTCGGGCGCAACGAGCCCTGCCCGTGCGGGTCGGGCAAGAAGTACAAGCACTGCCACGGCCGTTTTTCAGTCTGACGTCGTTCGGGCGCGCGGTCGACGGAGGGGTCCGGCATCGAGCCGGACCTGGGCGTGAGGAATGACGCTGGGTTCTCGTCGTTTACGGCGTCAACAGCCGCCAGCGTCGTGCTGCCGCTCGCGGCTCCGCCCCGGGTAGTCGTCGTAGGCGATCGCAAAGGCATGCCGCGCGCGGCGGACACCGTCCGCGATCCGGCAACGGGGTGCGCGGAGGACCCGGGGTAAGGCGGTCTCCGCCTCAGGCGGCGGTGCCCTCGGCCAGGGTTCGGATCGCACGGATGATGGCGGAGGCCCGGTAGGGCTTGGTGAAGAACATGCTGCCTTCGATCAGGCGCGGCGGCGTCGTCGTGAAGCCTGTGGCGTAGATCACGGGAAGACCGGGCCGCAGGCGGCGAGCCGCCTCGGCGAGCTGCCATCCGTCCATCGCCCCCGGCAGCCGGATGTCCGTGAACAGCAGGTCGACGGCCAAACCCTCGCGCAGGAGGGTGATGGCGTTCTCCGCATTGGCCGCACTGGTGACGGTGAAGCCCGCATCCTCGAGATCCGCCGTGATCACTTCCAAGAGCAGCGATTCGTCCTCGACCATCAGCACCCGGTGTGTGGATGTCTCGCTCATCGATGAAGACCTCAGGCAAACTTCGGCATGGAGAAGGCGGACGGGCCGGACCGCTCGGACGCGGCGGGGAGCAGACGCGGTTCGGGTAGCCGCGAGGGATCGTGACGCGGCAGGTAGAGACGTACCACGGTGCCGCTGCCGATGCGGCTTTCGATCTCGGCATGCCCATCGGACTGCTTCACGAAGCCGAACACCTGGCTGAGGCCGAGACCGGTGCCCTGGCCCACCGCCTTCGTCGTGAAGAACGGCTCGAAGGCCCGCTCGGCCACCTCCCGCGACATGCCAGAGCCGGTATCCACCACCTCGATGCAGACGTAGTCGCGCGGCTGGAGCCCGGCGTGAGCGGCCGCCGTGGCCGCCGGCAGGTTGCGTGTGCGGATCGTGAGCACGCCGCCCGGCTGCATCGCGTCCCGGGCGTTGACGGCGAGGTTGAGGAGGACGCTCTCCAGCTGGTTGGTGTCGGCGTTCACGGCCCAGAGGCCCTCGGCCAGTTCCAGCCGCGGCTGGGCGATGGCGTGGAGGGCGCCGCGGACCAGTTCCGAGAGATCGCCGATCAGGCGGTTGGCGTCGATCACGGTCGGGTGGAGCGGCTGGCGGCGGGCGAAGGCGAGCATCTTCTGCACCAGGTTCGCCGCACGCTCGGCCCCCGTCATCGCATCGGCGATGGCGTGGTCGGCCTTCGCGTCCCGGGGGACGACCTGGGCGATACGGTCGAGGTTGGCGATGACGATGCCGAGGAGGTTGTTGAAGTCGTGGGCGACGCCGCCGGTCAATTCGCCGATCGCCTCCATCTTCTGGGTCTGGCGCAGCATCTCCTCGGCCCGGTCGCGCTCGGCATTGGCCTGGCGCAGGGCCGCCAGGGCCGCGTCACGCTCGGCGATGCGGGCCCGCAGATCGGCGTTGGCCTGCCGCAGCGTCTCGGGCGAGGGCAGCGCCAGGGCCTTGGGCAGGAGCGGCCACAGCGCCGCCGCGGTACCGACGGAGACGACCGCCGTCGCCGCCTTCACCAGCGCCTCGGCACCGTAGTCGGGCACCCACAGGGTCCAGATCGCGAAGAAATGCGTGGTGCCGCACGCCAGGATGAAGAGCGCGAAGGCCCAGAACATCCAGCCGAAGGCGATGTCGCGCCGTTGCGTCACGAACACCCCGAGCGCCACGGGGATCGAGAAGTACGCCAGCCCGATCACGAGGTCTGAGACGACATGCGTCCAGATCAGTTCGGGACGCCACAGCAGGCAGATCCCATGCGGAGCGAGGGTGCTCCGATCGAAGAAGGTCCCGAGAAAATCCAACATGGCGAGTCTCGGTCTCGGATCAGGTTAGCTTGGCGACCTGTTCAGCGTTTGGCGAAGGAAAGACGGATGCGGTTGGCATACCCCATCCTCAAATGCTCCCACAAACATGCTGACATCAATTCACATCATATGACAAGTTGCGCCCAAAGCAACTTTCGGTAATCTTCGACCGCTCCGACACATCCCAGAGACGCGGTCGGAACCCTCCCGCCAATCGATGACGAAGACGATAGTCCACGCGAACGGCGGGACGGCATAGTCGTCACGGGAGAATTCGCCGTCATCGCGGAACCGTGATGTGCGGATCGGGCCGGCAAAACCTGTGGAAGAAGGCCGGCGGCGCCCGCCCTCCCCGTTCAGGGCCGTGGCGCCCTCAGCGGCACTCCTCGCGGGTCCGCTTCATCGCGTCGCCGAAACCCGCCAGAGCGTATTCGTCGCTGGTCGGGTTGCCCTTCATCGACGTCGCCTTGACGACGACCTTGGGCGTCCGGGACATTTCGGCCACGACCCGCGCCTCCTCGGCGGGGTTCTGCAGCCAGGCGTTCCCATCCTTGACCACGAGGCCGTAGCGGACGGCACCGAGGGCCAGGGCGGGATCGCCGGAGGCGGAGATCGCCGGTGCCGCGGCTGCGGCCGGCTTGGCCTGGCTGGCGGCGGGCTTGGCGGGGAAGCCGAGCATCACGGCGACCTCGTTCTGGATGTTCTCGCCCTTGCGAACCGTGACGAAGAGATAGGCGGAATCGCGCTTGAGGGTCTTGGGCGTGCGCGTCTGCGGCTGGGCGATGGCGTAGCACACGCGGGTCTTGCCCTGGCCGGAGGCGAACACGTTCCAGTCCCCGAAGATGGCGACGGGGGTGGCCTGCTGCATGCCCGGCGCCGTCCGTGTCGCCTCGCGGGAGGCCTCGCGGCCGCGGCGGCCGCGCTTGCGCGAGGGTGGCGCCTCGGTCTCCTCGACGGCGGCGGGAGCCTGCTGCTGGGCGAGGGCCGGTCCGGGACCGACCGGCCCGGCGATCGGCACCGACAGGAGGACGAGGGCCGAGGTTCCGAGAACGAGACTGCGGGCGACGACACGCGACATGGGCTTCTTGGGTCCTGTGGGCCTCGAGGCGGCCGCCGTGGCCGCTCCCGCCGCATCGCCCGGCCGGAGGCCCCGTTTTAACCGTCACGCCTTTTTCGGCAAGCATCGGCCGGCGCGGCGCAGGACATCACCCCCTTCAGCCGCGGGCGTCGCCGGTCAGCGGACGTGATGGTCGACAGGGCCCGGGGCGGCCGGGATCGCGGCGAGATGGGCGAGGTCCGCGGCCTCGACCGGGCCTTCGCCATCGGGCGTCTCGTCCGCCAGCACGATGCGGACCGGGACCGGGGCCGGGGCCGGGGCCGGGCGAACGAGGGTACGGGGCTCGGGGTCGTTGTAGGGCGTGTTGTAGCACTTCACGATCGAGGCCCAGAACGCCTGCCGCTCGGCCTCGTCGAGGCGCGCAAGGGCCGCGTCGATGTACGTTTTGGCCTGCGCCGCCAGGGCGGGCACGTCGTCCGGCCGAGTCCAACTTTCGACGGGCATCAAGCGATCTCCGAAACGCTGGCGGTGATCTAACGGGGCAAATCTGGCTGGGCCGTGAACGGCCACGCTTACAACCCGTGAGACCACAAACAAGTTTCACGCCGATTGCGCGGGAACGTCGGGATCGGTTGTGTGGGCCTCTTCCCCGCCGGCGGGCCGGAACGGGGCCGCGCCCTTGCCGTCAGACCCCGTAGTAATCCCGGTACCATCGCACGAAGCGCTCGACGCCGACCTCGATCGGGGTCGAGGGGCGAAAGCCCACGGCCTCGGTCAAGGCGTCGATGTCGGCATAGGTCGCGGGAACGTCGCCCGCCTGCATCGGCAGCAGCTGGCGGACCGCCTTGCGGCCCAGGCACGTCTCCAGCACCTCGATCAGCCGCAGCAGCGCCACCGGCCGGTTGTTGCCGATGTTGTAGATGCGATAGGGCGCGCTGCTGCTGGCGGGGTCGGGAGCCATGCCGGTCCAGGCCGCATTCCCGGACGGGACGGCCTCGCCCACCCGCAGCACGCCTTCCGCGACGTCGTCGATGTAGGTGAAGTCACGCTGCATCGCGCCGTTGTTGAACACGGTGATCGGTTCGCCCGCCAGGATGGCCTTGGTGAAGATGAACAGGGCCATGTCCGGCCGATACCAAGGGCCGTAGACGGTGAAGAACCGCAGGCCCGTCGTGGGCAGGCCGTAGAGGTGGCTGTAGGAATGGGCGAAGAGCTCGTTGGCCTTCTTGGTGGCGGCGTACAGGCTGACGGGATGGTCGACGTTGTCGTGCACCGAGAACGGCATCTTGGTGAGCTTGCCGTAGACCGAGCTCGACGAGGCGTAGACGAGGTGTTCGCAGCCGTGATGCCGGCACCCTTCGAGGATGTTGAGGAAGCCGTCGACGTTGCTGTGGGCGTAGGCGCGCGGGTTCTTCAGCGAGTATCGCACCCCCGCCTGGGCGGCAAGGTGGACGACCAGCCGAAAACGGTGCTCGGAAAACAGCGCATCGACCGCCGCGTGGTCGGCGATGTCCATCCGGACGAACCGGAAATTCGGGTCGGCCGCGAGCCGTGCCAGCCGCGCTTCCTTGAGGGAGACATCGTAGTAATCGTTGAGGTTGTCGATGCCGACGACCGGCCGCCCCGCGGCCAAATACCGTTCGGCGACGTGGAGCCCGATGAAGCCGGCAACGCCCGTGACCAGCACCGTGTCCATCGCTCAACTCCTATCGCGACGTGAGCGGGATCCGCAAAAAAACAGCCCGCGGCACCCGAGCGACCGAGGTAGCGCGGGTCCGTCGACCGCGCTTGCGCATCACGCCGCAGGCACGTCCAGCGCCGCGAGCCAGCGCGTGGCCTGGGCACGCACGTTGTCGGGGGCGGTGCCGCCGTAGCTGGTCCGGCTCGCCACCGAATTCTCGACCCCCAGAACCGCATAGACGGCCTCGCCGATGCGCGGCTCCGCCTCCTGCAGGTCCGCGAGCGACAACGCCTCCAGGCCGACGCCCCTGGCCGCGGCGACGCCGACGAGGCGCCCGGTGACGTGGTGCGCCTCCCGGAACGGCAGCCCGAGCTCGCGCACCAGCCAGTCGGCCAGATCCGTGGCGGTGGCGTAGCCGGAGCCGGCGGCGCGGGCGAGCACCTCCGCGTTGGGCTCGAGGTCGCGCACCATGCCGGTCATGGCGGCCAGACACAGGGACAGGGCCTGGAGCGCATCGAAGGTGCCCTCCTTGTCCTCCTGCATGTCCTTCGAATAGGCGAGCGGCAGGCCCTTCATCACGATGAGCAGGCCGGTGAGCGCGCCGATCACCCGCCCGGACTTGGCCCGCACCAGTTCGGCCGCGTCCGGATTGCGCTTCTGCGGCATGATCGACGAGCCGGTGGTGTAGCCGTCCGACAGGCGCACGAAGTCGAACTGGGCCGAGGTCCACACCACCAGTTCCTCGGCGAAGCGCGAGAGGTGGACGGCGCAGATGGCGGCGGCCGAGAGCGACTCCAGCGCGAAGTCCCGGTCGGCCACCGAATCGAGGGAGTTCGCGGTCGGCCGGTCGAAGCCGAGCGCGGCGGCCGTGGCGTGGCGGTCGATCGGGAACGACGTGCCGGCCAGTGCGGCGGCACCCAGCGGGCATTCGTTGAGGCGGCGGCGCGCGTCCTGGAACCGGCCACGGTCGCGCGCCAGCATCTCGACATAGGCCAGGCAATGGTGGCCGAAGGTGACGGGCTGGGCCGATTGCAGGTGGGTGAAGCCCGGCATCACCGTGGCGGCATGCGCCAGCGCCTTTTGCGCGAGCGCCTTCTGCAGACCGGCGGCCTGGGCGTCGAGGCCCTCGAGGGTGTCGCGCACCCACAGCTTCATGTCGGTGGCGACCTGGTCGTTGCGCGAGCGGGCGGTGTGCAGGCGCCCGGCGGCCGGGCCGACGATCTCGGTCAGGCGGCTCTCGACCGCCATGTGGATGTCCTCGAGCTCCCGGCGGAACGCGAAGCGGCCCTCCTCGATTTCCGCGGCCACGGCCTTGAGCCCGGCCTCGATCGCGGTCACATCGTCGGCCGGCAGGATGCCGGCTTGCCCCAGCATCGCCACATGCGCCAGCGAGCCGCGGATGTCCTGGGGTGCGAGGCGCTTGTCGAATCCGATGGAGGCGTTGATCTCCTCCATGATCTCGGCCGGTCCGCTCGCGAACCGCCCGCCCCACATCCGGTTGCTCATGTCGTCATCGATCCTTCCATCTGCCGCGGGCACGCAACGATGATGCCTCGCACCACAGCGGCGTTCGCCGCCGGCATCGGGCTCGTCGCGGCGCTCGCCGCCGGCCTCGCCCTATACGGGACCGGGACGACGGGCGGCAACACCGGCGCCTGCGCGGGCGCCGCCAAGACCTCCGCGCGCCTCGCGCCGCTGGCACGGGGCGAAGTCGCCGCCCTCCAGGTGCTGGAGACGCCGCGCCCGGCGCCGGCCTTCCCGTTCAAGGACCCGGAGGGCAGGGACGTCACCCTGTCGGGAATGGGCGGGCGCACGCTCCTGGTCAACCTGTGGGCGACGTGGTGCGCCCCCTGCAAGGCGGAGATGCCGGCCCTCGACCGCCTGCAGGCGGCCTTCGACGCGAAGGACTTCCACGTCGTCGCCATCAACCTCGACACGCGCAACCTCGAAACGCCGCCGCTCTGGCTGAAGGAGAACGGCATCCGGGCTCTCGCCTATTACGCCGACCCGACGGGGCGCGTGCTGCCCGTGCTCCAGAAGGAGACGGGCACGCTGGGCCTGCCGACCACGATCCTGGTGGATGCGGGCGGCTGCACGCTCGGCATCATGAAGGGCCCGGCCGACTGGGCGAGCGAGGATGCCAAGCGCCTGATCGGGGCGGCGATCGGGCGGCCGTGACCGCGGCGTCGCGTTCAGTTCCTGCCGGCGGGTGACGCAACGTTGTGGGCGGCGGGCTTCGGCTCCGCCTTGCCATCGCCCTTGGCGGGTTTGGCCACGGTCGCCGGATTCGGTGCCGGCTTGACGGCGGCGGCGGCCGTCCGCACGGGCTTGGCGGGCGTCACCGGCGCGGCGGCGACCACGGCGGGAATGGTGGCCGCATCGGTAGCCGGCGTCGCCGGCGCGGTGGGGCCGGACTTCAGCAGCCCACCCAGCAGCTTCTGGTAGGCGCTCGGGTCGCCATCGGCATCGGCCACCATCACCCGGGCCGGCTTGACCGGCTCCGGCGCCTTGGCCGGCTCGGGCGCGGCCATGCGGGTGGCGCCCTTGCGATCGGCCCCCGCCTTGTCGGCGACGGATTTGGCGGTGAGGGCCGCGGCGGCGGCCTTGGTCGGGATCGCCGGTTCGGCGGCGGCGACCATCACCGGACGGCCCTTGGCGTCGACCTCGATCTCGCGACCGGCGGCGGCCAGGGCATCGGGCCGGCTCACCTCGCCGAGATGGCGGCGGGCGAAGTCCTTGGCGTCGTAGGGGAGTTCGGGCTCCTCGGACTTGCCGAGGCTGGCGAAGGCGGTGGTGGTGGCCGGCGCCCGGAACACCGGGTTCTGGCCGCCGTCCTCGTAGACCACCCGCGTCGCCGGGGTGCCCTTGGCGATCAGCTCGGCCACGGCCTGGTTGTCGCGCTCGCGCTTCTCGGCGACCAGGGTCTCGACCTTGGGCGTGCAGGAGCCCGCCGCCACGTCGGCACCGCCGAAGACGTAGCGCGAGCCGCACACCGCCACCCGCGGCTCCTCGCCCAGGGCCTCGAAATAGTCCGAGCCCTCCTTGAGGTTCTTCCAGAACGGGGTGTTGGGGTCGTTGCGGTACTTGGCGACGTTCTGGGCCGTCATCCGGAACGGATAGGACTGGAACTGGAACGCGCGCTGGCCGCCGGCGAAGGAGTCGCGCGCGAGGGCGTAGAGCTCGCCCATCGACTCGTCGGTCATGGCAAAGCAGCCCGCCGACGAGCAGGTGCCGTGGACCATGATGTAGTTGCCGGTGCGGCCCTGCGCCCGGTCGTAGGCGTTCGGATAGCCGGTGTCGAAGGAGAGGTAGTACGAGGAATTCGGGTTCATCTGCCCCGGGGTCACCGTGTAGAAGCCCTCCGGCGCCTGACGGTCGCCCTGCTTGGTCTTGGGGCCGAGCTGGCCCGACCAGCGGCAGATCGGGAAGGTCTTCAGGAGCGCGTAGCGGCCGCGGCCGTCGCGTTTCCAGACCTCCATCTCCGCTTCCTTCTTGAAGGCGCGGATCAGGATCGGGTCGTTCTGGCTCATGCCCTTCTGCGCCATCAGCGCGAGGGTCTTCGGCGGCACCGGGGCGAGGTGACGCGTCGAGGCGACACCGCCGAGCCCGCCGTCCTGGCAGGCGCCCAGCGAGATCGTCAGAGCTGTGATGCATGCCGCCGCGAAGGGACGAAAAGCCATGGGGAACCCCGTCTTGCCGTCGTGCGCGGGATGTCACCCTCGCGCCCAATACTCCCCAAACCCATAGCGTCGTTAAACTTACCCGTTCTTTACCGCAAGGCGAGCGACATGGCCGCAGGCCCCGCGACCGCGCCGGGGTGTGAATTCCGGGATTGTCGGGGGGAGATACTGGATCGCGGGAACCCGAATACGTCGGGGCCCCACGACCGGATTCAGCCGCGCAGGAGGTTCGCGACGAAGACGTCGTCGGCCGGGTCGCGAAAGCGGATGCCGGTGGAAACCGAGCGGGTTGCGACCCGAAGCCGGGTCAGGTCGGCACGCGGCTGCTCGACCCGCTCCACGGCCGCCGCGGCCTGGCCGGGCGCGACTTCGAGAAGCGTGAGATGGTTCCGGGACGCACGCCGCGCCAAAAGGTCGCAGAGCTGCATCAGGGCCGCCTCCCGCACCGGCATCGCGGTCATCAGGTAGAATCGGTTCTCGGTGCCCGGGGTGTCGAGGGCACGACGCAGGCGTTCGACGCCGCGCTCGAGGAAGGCGTAGTCCACGTCGTTGCCGGCCGGGTCGTGGTGGTTGAACACGAACGGGATCCGGTGGCGCTGGCAGTAGATGCGGTGCCGGCCCAGGAACTCGCCGGGCTTGGGCCGCTCCTCGGGCCGCGTGGTCTCGTGCTGGCGCCGGTCGAGGAGCAGCGCGAAGTCGTCCGAGAGGCAGTCTCGCACCATGCCCGGCACGGAGAAGATCCAGTCGAACGGGCCTGACCAGGTCCTGAGGCCGCTGTCCTTGAGGATCTGGGCCATGTGGCAGTGGCTGCCCAGCGAGACGTGGTTGAGGGCGCCCGGCTCGCGGGTATCGGGCGCGCGCTCGGTCCGGCGCCTCAGGAGAGAGCCGAGGGACAGGCGCATCGGCGCTAGAGCTTGCGCCCGATGTCGAGGAACTTCGCTGCGCGCCGGTCGCGGACCTCGTCCGGCGAGAGGCCGTCGAATTCGGCGAGGGAGGCCGCGATCGCCTCGCCGGCCGCCGCGATGGCCGCCTCGCGGCCGCGGTGGGCGCCCCCGGTCGCCTCGGGCACGATCCGGTCGATGATGCCCAGCCGCAGGAGGTCCTGCGCGGTGATCTTCATGGCGGTGGCCGCGTCGCTGGCCCGGCCCTGGTCGCGCCACAGGATCGAGGCGGCGCCCTCGGGCGAGATCACCCCGTAGATCGCGTGCTCCATCATCAGGACGCGGTTGGCGGTGGCAAGCGCGATGGCGCCGCCCGAGCCGCCCTCGCCGATGACGAGGGCGACGTTGGGGACGCCGAGCGCCAGGCAGGCCTGGGTCGAGCGGGCGATGGCCTCGGCCTGGCCGCGCTCCTCCGCCTCGATGCCGGGGAAGGCGCCCGCGGTGTCGATGAAGGCGAGCACCGGCAGTCCGAAGCGGTCGGCGAGTTCCATCAGGCGCACCGCCTTGCGGTAGCCCTCCGGCCGCGCCATCCCGAAATTGTGGCGCAGGCGCGCCTCGGTGGTCGCCCCCTTCTCCTGGCCGATGACGCACACCGAGCGCCCCTGGAAGCGCCCGAACCCGGCCACCACCGCGGCGTCCTCGCCGAAGGTGCGGTCGCCCGAGAGCGGCGTGAACTCGGCGATCAGCCCGGCGCAGTAATCGACGAAATGCGGGCGCTGCGGATGACGGGCGACCTGCGTCTTCTGCCAGGGCGTGAGGGCGGCGTAGATGTCCGAGAGCGCGGCCGCGGCCTTGGCCTCCAGGCGCCCGACCTCGTCGGCGATGGAGACGGCGCCGTCGCGGGCGGCCACCGTCCGCAATTCCTCGACCTTCGCCTCGAGTTCGGCCACCGGCTTCTCGAAATCGAGGTAGGAGCGCATCACCGTCATCGATCGGGGGTCCATGTTGGTCGCCGCGGCCGGATGGGTCGCCCCGGGCCATGCTCGTCGCCCGGGCACGGCCGGCCCGCCCAGGCGAACGGTGCCGTGGCCGCCGGGCCGAGAACGGCCGGCGCCCGGCCCGGGGGTGTTGGCGAAGCCGCCTCGGCTGTCAACAGCGAGGGGTCCTTGCGATCGCCGACCCGCCCCCTTTTTCCTGGGCCACCGGCCCGACCGCATCCTACCGGGCGACCAGGATGCCGGCCCGTGGCGACAGGCGCAGCCAGGGCACGCGGTCCGCCTCGAACCGACTGCGCGCCGCGCGCCGCCACAGGGGCGGGGCATGATCTCCCACGAGAAGAATCTCGGTCCGCGGGTTGGCCACGGCCAGGCGGGTCACCGCCGCGAACAGGTCCTGCCAGATCTCGGCCATGGCGCAGACCTCCGGATCTCCGAACGGGCCGCCACCGTCGTTGCAATCGTGGCGCCGCGTCGCCTGGCCGGGCTTGACCGGCACGTGGGAGTTCAGGGTCAGCCAGTAGACGAAGAGGGGGTCGCGGGCCTCCGCCATCGTCCGGCCGATCGTCTGCGCGATATCGACGTCGCAGGGCCCCGAGAAGGCGCTGCCGCACCGGCGCGGCGCGATGCCGGTGAGGGTCTCGCCGAAGGCGCTGCGGGCGAACCCGACCTGCGGATACCAGGCGGCACGGTCGTAGAACATCCGGCTGAAGCCATGCAGCGCCAGGGTGCTGTAGCCGTGCGCGGCCATCCGGTTGGGCAGGCAGGCGGTGGTTTCCCCGCTCGCCGCGATGTCGCCGTAAGCGGTGCGCGTGCGGCAGAGTTCGCGGATCTCGCCGTGGGAGGTCGCCCCGAAGAAGGTCGTCGTGCCGCGGGTGACGTCGAATCGCTGGACCAGATCCGGCGCCTCGAAGGCGGAGAACAGGATGGCGCGAGCCCGGGCATCGCGCAGCACGCCGAGGCTCTCGACGACGACGAGGAGGACGTTGCGACCGGGCACCGCCGGGCTTGCGAGGGTGTCGAAGCCCGAGGCGATCACCGCCGATTCGAACGGCTGGCCGATGCTTGCGAGCGGACCCACCGCCTGGGCGAGCATGCCGTCGTCGCTCAGGTCGGCCACGCCCAGCGCGAGGGCCGCCGCGAGCAGGAGCGACCGGTTGCCCGCGGCCATCCGCCGACCGCACGAGGCCAGGACCGCGAGGTTGACGGCGAGGTGGACGCAAAGGCCGGCCAGCAAGGCGATGTAGAATGGTGACGCCAGCAGATCGACCTGCGCCAGCAGGCCGAGGTTGCGCCCCATCGCCCCGATCTCGATGAAGAACATCCGCGGGATGGTCATGGCGAGATCGAACAGGAGGAGGAGGGGAAACAGGGCGACCACGAGTGCCCTCGGCCAACGTCCGCAAGTGAGGGCGAGAATGGCGTAGGCCGTGATCGACAGCGTCCGGCACGGGAGCCCGAAGGCGAGTTCGGCGCCGAGCGCGAGGGCGTTGGGGAGGATCAGGCCGGCGGCCAGCAGCCACAGCGTCGGTCCGATCCGGAGCGTGCCCGGCGACGGCAGGCGTGACCACCATGGCGCCCGGTACGTTGCCGGCCCTGGCACCCCCACCGACGCTGCCATCATGCCACTCCCCATCGTCCGGGATGCGACATCGACAGCCTTCCCGTGCAACCGATAAGTGCATCGACTCCGTATCGATCCCGTAAACGCAGGAGCGAAACGGCACGCAGGGCGAGAAGAATGAGATTCTCCGGCACTCGCCGGTCAGTGTCCGTCGAGGAACGTCAGCATCAGGTCGTTGAAGCGGGCCGTCGCCTCCATGTGGACGAGGTGGCCGATGCCGGGCAGCACCTCGGCGCGGCCGTCGGGCATTTTTGCCGCCAGTGCCTTCGCATGGGCCGCGTTGTCGCCCATCCGGTCCTTCAGGGCGGGCGGGGCGAAGGGCTTGCCCGGCGCGTTGCGGTCGTTCTCGCCCATCACGAACAGGGTCGGGGCGGTGACGAGGGGGATCTCGTGCACCACCGGCTGGCCCCAGATGATCTGGTAGGAGTTCACGAAGGACTGCACCCAGCGCGGATACTCGCCCGAGCCCTTCACCCGCTCGCGCAACGCGACGAACGGCTCGATGGCGGAGGCGGGCAGCGACAGGGCGTAGTTCGTCATCAGCTGGCGGCGGTAGGCCTCGGCGGTGGCGTCGGTCTCGATCCGCAGCAGGGTGTCGTTGGAGACCGGCGGCACGAAGAACCGGTAGTCCTCCAGGCCGATCGGGGCTTCGAGGACCAGGGCATTGACCCGCGCCGGCGCGTTGCGGGCGAGCCGGACCGCGAGCATGCCGCCCATCGAATGGGCGACCACGTCGACGCGGGCCAGGCCGAGGGCATCGAGCAGCGCCACCGTCTCGGCCGCCATGGTGTCGAAGCCGAAGGGCGCCACCGGCTTCGAGGACTTGCCGAAGCCGAGCTGGTCGGGCGCCACCACACGGTAGCCACCGGCGCTCAGGGCGGCGATCACCGGCTCCCAGTAGCTCGACGGGAAGTTGCGTCCGTGCAGCAGGAGCGCGGTGCGGCCGTTGGGGGTGCCCGAGGCCGGCACGTCCATGTAGGCGAGGCGCTGGCGCTCCCCGTCGCGCATCAGGTCGAGGAAGCGTACCGGATAGGGATAGGCGAAGCCCTCGATCCCGATCCCGAGGGGAGCCTCGTCGGCCCGGACGGGAAGCGGCGCGAGGCCGAGCACGAGCGCCAGGCCCAGGGCCGAGCCGGTCAGCGCCGAGGACACGGCAGGGCCGCGTTTGGGGAAAGCCATGGGGAACTCCGGTGTGGCATGCCTTGAACGAGGCGGATGCGCGGTGACATAGGGCGGCACGGTCGCCGTACCGGCCATGGACACGCTCATGACGCAAGAGGCCGACACGCAAGCCGCCAGCGGGCCGGACGCTGCAAAGTCGATGGACGGCCTGCCGCCGCGCGAGCGGATGCTGGCGCTCCTGGCGATCGCGCTCGCCATGACCATGGCGGTGCTCGACGGGGCGATCGTCAACGTCGCCCTGCCGGTGATGGCCAAGGACCTCGGGGTGAGTCCGTCCGCGGCGATCTTCGTGGTCAACGGCTTCCAGATCGCGGTGACGGCCTGCCTGCTGCCGTTCGCGTCGCTGGGCGACATCCTCGGCTACCGCCGGGTCTACCTCGGGGGGCTGGTCCTGTTCACGGCCGCCTCGCTGGCCTGTGCCCTGTCGCCCTCGCTCGGCTGGCTGGTGGCGGCGCGGATCGCCCAAGGGGTGGGGGCGGCCGGGATCATGAGCGTGAACATCGCGCTGGTGCGCTTCATCTATCCGAGCCGGCTGATCGGGCGCGGGGTCGGCAACGTCGCCCTGATCGTGGCGATGGCCTCGGCGGCCGGCCCCACCGTGGCGGCGGCGATCCTGTCGGTGGCGACCTGGCCGTGGCTGTTCCTCGTCAACCTGCCCGTCGGGCTCGTCGCCTTCGCGGTGGCGTTGCGCACGCTCCCCGCCACGCCCCGCAGCGGCGCCCGGTTCGACGGGGTCAGCGCGGTGCTCAACGCGCTCACCTTCGGCCTCCTCATCATCGGCATCGACGGCATCGGCCAGGCCGAGGGGCGCGCAATCGCCCTCCTCGAGATCGGCGCGGCGCTGGCCGTCGGCACGGTGTTCGTCCTCACGCAGCTGCGTAGGCCGGCACCCCTGCTGCCGGTCGATCTCCTGCGCATCCCCGCCTTCGCCCTATCGATGGCGACCTCCGTCGCCTCCTTCGCGGCGCAGATGATGGCCTACGTGGCGCTGCCGTTCTACTTCCAGGACGTGATTCGGCTCTCCGAGACGCAGACCGGCTTCCTGATGACGCCCTGGCCCATCGCCATCGCGGTCATGGCGCCGATCTCGGGGCGGCTCGCCGACCGCTACGCGCCGGGCCTGCTCGGCGGCGTCGGCCTCACGCTCCTCGCCCTCGGGCTGGCCGCGGTAGCCCTGCTGCCGGCCGATCCGTCCGCCGTCGACATCGGCTGGCGCCTGACCCTGTGCGGCCTCGGCTTCGGGCTGTTCCAGTCACCCAACAACAAGGTCATCATCACGAGCGCACCGCGCCACCGCAGCGGGGGCGCGAGCGGCATGCAATCGACGGCCCGCCTCACCGGGCAATCCCTCGGCGCGGCCCTGGTGGCGGTGATCTTCGGGCTCGGCCAAGGTCTCGGGCCCGGCCCCGCCATCACGGTCGCCCTGTGGTGCGCCTGCGGGCTGGCGGCGCTGGGCGCGGCGGCCAGCGTGATGCGGCGCCAGCCGCAGGGGTGACCTCCGCCAACCCGGCGGCCTCCGACGCGTTGTCGGGGTACGTCGACCAGCATCAGGAGTGGCCATGAACCTCGACCTCACCGGGCGTACCGCCCTCGTCACCGGCTCCACCGGCGGCATCGGCTACGCCATCGCCAAGGCACTGGCGGGCCTGGGCGCCACCGTCGCCGTCAACGGGCGTACCCCAGACCGCTGCGCCGACGCGGTGGCCCGCCTCAAGCGGGAGACCGGCTCGGGCGCGATCTTCGCCGCCCCCGGCGACGTCTCGGCGGCCACGGGCACGCAGGCCGTGGTAGCCGGCCTGCCGGCGGTGGACATCCTCGTCAACAACGCCGGCATCTTCGAGCCGAAACCCTTCTTCGAGATCCCGGACGAGGACTGGCAGCGGTTCTACGAGACCAACGTGATGAGCGGGGTGCGGCTGTCGCGGGCCTACACGCCCGGCATGGTCGAGAAGGGCTGGGGCCGCGTGGTCTTCATCTCCAGCGAATCCGCCGTGAACATCCCCGTGGAGATGGTCCACTACGGCATGACGAAGACCGCGCAGCTCGCCATCGCCCGGGGCCTCGCCGAGACGGTCTCGGGCTCGGGCGTGACCGTCAACAGCGTGCTGCCCGGCCCGACCCTGTCGGAGGGCGTGGCCGACTTCATGAAGGCGATGGCCGAGGGCAGCGAGAATCCGGACCTCGACGCGATGGGCAAGGCTTTCGTTGCCGAGCACCGGCCGACCTCGCTGATCGGGCGGCTCGCCACCGTGGACGAGGTCGCCAACATGGTCGCCTACGTCTGCAGCCCGGCGGCCAGCGCCACCAGCGGCGCGGCCCTGCGAGTCGACGGCGGCGTGCTGCGCAACATCGCCTGACGGAAGACCCCTGACACGACGACGCCCGGTCCGTGACGGACCGGGCGTGGTTTTCGGTTGGGTCGGAAGCCGGCCGTCAGGCCGACTTGAGATGGGCTGCGAGGTGCTTGTTCATCTCGAACATCGTGCACTTGTCCTTGCCGAAGACCTTCTTGAGCTTGTCGTCGGCCAGGATCTCACGCTTGTTCTCGGGGTTCTGGAGATTGTGCTTCTTGATGTACTCCCAGACCTTGCTGACCACTTCACCGCGCGGCAGCGAGGCGGCGCCGACGATGGCGGCGAGTTCCTCGGTGGGCTTGAGGGGCTGCTGCAGGGCGTTGGGCTTGGCGGCCTTGGTCTCGGCGGCCTTGCCATCGGAGCCCTTGGTCTCGGCTGCCTTCTTCCCCTTGGGAGCGGCGGCCGCCTTCTCGGTGGCCTTCGGTGCGGTCTTGGTAGCCATGGCTTCCCTCCGGATGTGGCTGCGAGCGCCAGTCGATCCGTGGCCCAAGGCCTCGGGGCGCATAGCTGCAACAACTAAGCGGTGACCACCGCGTTCCAAGGGGAAATCACCGCCAGCGCGATCGTCATCCACAGATGGTGAAGACGGAGCGACCTGGAAGACCCATTCCGCGCGCCGCGGCGGCCGCCCGGCGGAACCTCGCGGCCCGCGACGGGCTTCCCCTTCGGCAACAGCGAACCCGCGCCGGCCCGGCCCCGTCGGCGCCACTCCAGGAGACCGCATGCCCACGGACCTGCCCGCCTCGCACCGCCCGCCGCAGGACGATCAGGAGCGGATTCTGCGCGCCCCCGGATCGCTCGAACTCGACCCCGCCGCCGAGGACATCGGCACCGACGAGACCGCGCGCCTCATCGCCTCGACCCGCGTCGAGGGCACCGCGGTCTACGACCAGGAGGGCACGCACCTCGGCGCAGTGAAGAGCGTCATGCTCGACAAGGTCTCGGGTCAGGTCGCCTACGTCGTGCTGGCCGCCGGCGGCTTCCTGGGGCTGGGCGAGAGCCTGCACCCGCTGCCCTGGCGCTCCCTGCGCTACAGCGTCGAGCTCGGCGGCTACGTGGTCGAGATCGACCGCGACGCCCTGGAGCAGGCGCCCGGGGACGGCCGCGACCAACCCCTCCTGGCGAACGACATGCCGACTTCGGGCGGCGAACCACGCCTGTAGCCACCATGCCCGGACGGCGAGCGGACGACGCCGAGACGTCCGGGCTAGCCGCCGGTCCCATGTCCCGGCCCGATGTCATCGTCCTGCCTCGCGGGGGACGGTGAACGCATCGACGAGCGCTCCGGCTCGACCGAGAGCGCCGTGGGCCCGTACGAGTACCGCTTGAAAGGCAGCGACAAGATCGGCAGGCCGTCGCTTCGACGGCAGCGGGGGATCGTCTCGCTCTCGCGTTCCGCGGGAACGGCTACGACGAGACTTCGCCGGCCCGGGGCCCCGCTCGACGCCACACCGGTCTGCCTCAGCGAGGAAACCCGCGATGGCGGTGCAGCCAACGCATTCGAGGTCGGCCTGAGCGTGCAATCCGCCCCGTGGGATTCGATCTTGTCAGCACCGGCCGTCCGGCCTAGGTCCGGATGCGCAAGCAACGCAAGACGTACATTGGAATGTTTATCATTCTTACCTGCGCAGCGAGACGGCGATTGATGCGACATTATTGAAGGCATCGATTTTTTGTCCGACAATGGCGGTCGATGGAATTCCGGCTCCGACGCCGAGGCATGAGGTTTTTTAAGTGCCGAACACCACCTCGACCCCGATCCACGGCGGGCCTCGCCTCGTCGGTGGAGCCAGGATCGCCGGACGTGTCGCCCTGGCGACGGGAGGAGGCTACGGGATCGCCGCGCTCGTGACCGCGCTCCTGTCGCTGACGCTGCCCCTGTCGCGGCCCGAGGCGGTGACGACGGCGACGCTTCTCAGCTTTGCCGTCATGGCGGGGGTCGTCGTGCTGGTCTTCGCGATGCGCTCCCTCCTGCGGGCGACCGTCATGACGGCGGGTGCCGCAATCCTCATCGGCGGAAGCCTGTGGCTGGTGGCATCCGCCTCTGCGGGGGCGGGATTCTGATGCCGGCCGCCCTCGTTCTCAATCTCGGGCTGGGTTTTGCCGCGCTCGCGGCGCTCTGCCTGAGCCTGGACCGGCACCACAGGGAGGTGTTCCGGTCGAGGCCTGGAAAACGGCGGGTCGTCGCCCTGCGCCTGGCCGGATGGGTCGGCATCGGCCTGTCCCTGCTCCTGACCGGGCACGTGGAAGGCTGGGACCTCGGGCTCGTCGGATGGATCGGTGCGCTGACGGGGGCGGCCGTCGCCCTCGTCCTGCTGCTGTCCTATCGGCCCCGCATCGTTTTTCCGGCCGGCGCGGGAGCACTCGTCGTCGGAGCGTACGCGGGTTTGCTGCTCTTGTTGCGCTGAAGCCGACCCGGCAGGGCGTGACAGGACGTGTTCTTCAAGAGACCGTCATCGTCGGCTCGATCGGGCGGTCCGAAGCCTTCCGCCGCGGGGCTTCGTAGCGCACGACCTTGCGGGCCGCGAGGGCCAACAGGGCCGCCAGCATCAGCATCGCGGCGTCGAACCAGGCGAAGAGCGGATCGCCGCCGGAGCGGCGCAAGGGGTGCCCGGGCGTCGTGAGGACGTCGGCGGCGACGACGGCCAGGCACAGGACCGCGACCGTGGCCAGGCCTTCGCACCAGGCCCGCCGCTCCGGGCGGGCGAGCGGCAACACGGCCGCGACGATCCAGGCGGTGAAGAACGCCTGGACCTCCCGATCCCCCCGTCCGGCGAGATCCACGGGCAGGAGCCGGTTGGCGAGGAAATAGACGGCGACCGCCGCCGGAAGACCCACGATGCTGCCGACGTTCAGGGCCTGGACGAGGCGCAGCCCGAAGAAGGGTCGCTCGGCCGCCTTCGGCAGGCGCGCCAGCGACCACAGGACGATCCCGGTCGCGATCATGGCGCAGCCCATCACGCCGCACAGGAAGAACAGCAGGCGCAGGGCCGTGCCGGCGAACTGCGCTTCGTGCAGGCCGGTCATGACCGTCAAGGTCTTGGCCGCGGGCTCGAGGCCGCCGTTGCGGACCTCGAGGATCTCGCCGCTCACGCCGTCGAAGGCGATCTGGGGCTGCTCGTGGGAAATGCCGTGCGGCTCCTCGAACATCGCCACCACGGTCGCCTTGGCATCGCCCTGGTTCGCGATCGTCAGCCGCTCCAGCCTCTCCGGCACGGTGGCGAGCGCCCGCTCGACGAGCGGCCCGACCGGCGCGAGGGCGGCGGGCTTTCCACTGGGCGGGCGGGCCGTCGTGGTCCAGCCGGCCTCGGCGAAGAAGGTCCTGGCCTCGCCCTTGTAGGCCGCGGTCACACCCCACGGCATGTAGAACGTCGCCAGCGTCACGAACCCCGTGTAGGTGATCATCAGGTGGAACGGCAGCGCCAGGACACCGGTGACGTTGTGGGCGTCGAGGAAGCTGCGCCGGGGCGCCTTGTCCCGGCGGAAGGTGAAGAAGTCGGCGAAGATCCGCTTGTGGGTGACGATGCCGGAGATCAGCGCCACCAGCATGATCATGGTGCAGACGCCGACCGCCCAGCGCCCCCAGAACGACGGCAGATGCAGTTCGAAGTGGAACAGATAGAGGAAGTCGCCGCCCTCCGTGTCCCGCACGGCGGCCGGTGCGCCGGTGCGCGGATCGAGCAGGACGTGGCCCGGCGGCTCCCCGGGCCGGTTGCGCCAGAACAGGTCGAGCACCGGGTGATCGGGCTGGGGCATGCCGACGAGCCAGGTCCTGGCTTTCGGCGCGTGCTCCTTGAGATAGGCCACCGCCCGCTCGGCGGCCGCGGCGAGTTCCGGCCCCTGCACCGCCTCGACCTGGGCGAGTTCGGGGCGCATCCAGCGGGAGATGTCGGTGCGGTAGTAGCTCGCGGTGCCCGTCACGAAGACGGCGAACAGCACCCAGCCGACGACGAGGCCGGACCAGGTGTGCAGCCACGCCATCGATTGGCGAAAGCTTCCTTTCACGATGCGGTCCCCCCACAGGGGGCGAGGATCGTCGCGGGTCCGATCGTCATCGCAGGCCTCAGAAGTCGAAGGATGCGGACAGGATGAACGTGCGGGGCGCCCCCACCGCGAGGAAGCCGCGGGCGGCCGACGCCCAGTACGAATCGTCGAGGAGGTTCTCGACGATGGCGCGGACGACGACGGGCTTGCCGTTCACGCCCTCGAAGACGTAGCGCAGGCCGGCGTCGAAGCGGGTCCAGTCCGGCACCGACTGCGTGTTGGCCTGGTTGTAGAACTGGCCGCTCGTGTAGATCGCCCGGCCGGTCAGCGTCAGCCCCGGCGCCAGCCACGGCGGCAGGTCGTACTCGCCGTAGAGGTTGAACGCGGTGTCGGGGACGCCGGGAGCGGCATTCCCGTCGAACTGGCGCCCCAGGGTGTTGACGAGCTTGGCGTCGATGAGGGTGACGCCGCCGAGCAGCCGCACGCCGGCGAAGGGCTCGCCGAACACATTGAACTCGATGCCGCGGTTGCGCTGGAGGCCGCTGACGGAGAACCGCCTGGTGGTGGGATCGGTGAAGGCGCTCGGCTGCTCGATCTCGAACAGCGACGCCGTGACCGCGACGGTGCCGAAATCGTACTTGGCGCCGACCTCCTTCTGCATGTTCACCGTGGGGGCGAAGATCTCGTTGGCGTTGACGGCCACGGTCGGTGCGGTCGCCCCCGGCACCAGGGCCTCGATGTAGTTGCCGTAGAACGACAGCGCGTCGAAGGGGCTGAAGACAACGGCGATGGCCGGAGTGATCTTGCCCTCCTTGTATTGCGACGTCGGCGACCCCTGGGTCGGGCCCGGGAGCGCCACGAAGCCGTTCTGGTCGATCTCCTGGTAGCGCCCGCCCAGCGTCAGCAGGAAGCGGTCGCCCGCGAGGGAGAGGGTATCGGCGACGGCCACGCTACGCGCGGTGAGGTCGGCGAAAATGGGCTGTCCGCCCGAGCGAGGGAATCCGATCGTCGGGACGGAGCCGGACGGCAGGTAGACCGGATCGTAGATGTTGGTCTGGTAGCTGGGCAGCCGCGGTGCGGTGTAGCCGCGCGAGAAATTGCCGTTGTAGGCCTCGACGGCCGAGACGTTGAACCGATGGCCGACGAACCCCGTCTCGAACTGGGAGCGCAGCCCGACTTCGATGCTGCGGCCCTGAAGCTCGGTGGGAGAGATGGACAGCGTGTTCGTCGCCCGGCCGGTCGGGCTCGTGATCTGATAGAAGGAGGACAGGGAATCCTCGTTGTAGCGGCTGATGCCGCCGGCGGCGTAGACCGTCGTGTCCGGCAGCAGGTCGTATTCGACCCGCCCGGCCAACATATTGTACGACGAATCGTAGTACTCGAAGGAATTCGAGGTGTTGCGTCGATTGTTCGGCGCCCGGGGAATCGCGATATTGGCCGCCGCCGAGTTGAAGAGCGACGACGGTGCCGTGACGTTCTGCTTCGAATGCGTCAGATCGAGCGCGGCGCGGAAACGGTCGCCACGGTAGTCGAGGCCCACCGCGAGGTTGCTGACCTCGAGAGCGTTCTTGTCGAGCGGTGTCGCGCCGTTGCGGTAGGCGCCGTTGAAGCGAACGCCCCATTCCTTGAACGCCCCGTAGCGGCGGCCCACGTCGAGATGCGTCCCGACCTGCGCGTCGCTCGTGTAGAAGGTGTTGATCCGCGTCAGCGGTTCGTCGAAGGCGCGCTTGGGGACGAGATTGATGGTGCCGCCGACCCGGCCGGTCCCGCCGCTCAGGAGCGCGGTCGGACCCTTGAGGATCTCGACCCGCTCGATGCCCTCGAGCTGCGTGCGGCGCGGATTGGCGATGTAGAACAGGCCGTCGAAGGCGGTATCGAGGTTGGTGACCGAGAAGCCGCGGATGAAGAACGAGTCGCGGTCGCTGAACGCCGGAGCGTCGTTGCGGACGGACGGATCGTTGAGCACGACGTCGGACAGCGTCCGGGCCTGCTGATCGCCGATCAGCTTGTTGGTGTAGCCCGTGACGTTGAAGGGCGTCTTCAGGACCGAGCGATTGCCCAGGAAGCCGACACGGGTTCCGGACCCGACCTGGCCGCCGGCATAGGGGACGGGGGGCTGTCCCACGGTGCCGGACGAGGGCGGCTGGCCGCCGACGACGCCGCGGCCCTGGACCTGCCCCTCGACGCGCAGCTCTTCGAGCGTCACCGCGTCCGCACCCTGCGCGCCGAGCTGGACGTAGCGCGGATTGACCGGAGCGATCGTCGAGGCGTCGACCCGTCGGAGGGTCGGGCCGGCACCGCCGCCTGCGACCGCTGCCTGGGTCATCACCCCCATGGACACGCCGGCGAGGGCGACCCACGCCGTCCGCCTGTATGATCCACGTACGCACAACGCCATGTCAAAACCCCCGTGATGTGTCCGCCGATCGGCCCGCTGCGCACGATCGCCGGCGCCAGCGAGGCGGCGCTTTTCCAAATTAAGCAACTCCTCCAACAGGTTATAGCTATTCCAGCCTGGCATCGGTCGGCACGGCAAGTCGCTGACCTCCCTCACGAATCGTGCCGTCGTCGACGCCCGTTGAGAAATAGAACAGTTATAAGATACATTTCATTTAGAGGCGCCGTTGCAGGCAAGACACACGCTCGATACGTTATTCTGGAAGTATTCTAATCGATAGATGCTTGCAAAGCGCCACGTTTTTCTGGAACAAGAGCGTGCCATTCGCGATTGGGCCGTGATGACCGTCGCCCTGCGTGAAGGCGCATCCGAGGACACCGGCCGCCGATGATCGCCGGGCCATGCGGAACCGCTCGGTGGGCCGAATACGGGAGGCGCCCGACGTCGTGGCGTTGCCGAAACGCGTCGACCGGAAGATTGGGCGCCCAACAAGCACGGCATATGGATCGGACAAACGAGCTTCCGAACGATAACCCAAATGTGAAAGACATCGTAAATGACGCCAGCCGCATCGATTTGCGATAAAACTGGAAATCGACGAATTCCAATCTATCGTTTTTATCTTGACGTCGTTTCTACGATCGATCATTTCATGCCAAATATCCGATAAATAGTACATGATTATATCTTAAAAATAATATCTATCAATCTATGATCTCTATATTAGCGATATCAATACCCATATTGGGCGTGCAATAGAGATGATTCGACGGTTTTATTTCTTTCGTTGGATCTTCGCGACGATCGGCATGGGGAGGAGAATGCCATTGACGAAAACAGGAGGCGCCCGGGTCGTCATCGCGACTTCACGCAACCGCGAATTCGCCGGCGGGGCGATTTCGTACCGGCCGGTGCGCAGCCCTGCGGCCGCGCGCGAAACGATGGCCCGCCGCGCCGCATCGTCGGAGCGACGCGTCGCTCCGCACCATCCTGAGGCGATGGAGACGTCGCGCAGGATGCCGACCGTCGGCCGGTAGACCGTCCGATCCCCTCGCGGCCGTCCTCGGCCGCGCCGCCTGGCACCCCAAGGCCTCGCCAGCCCAAGGCCTCGCCACCCCAAGGCCTCGCCACCCCAAGGCCTTCGCCACCGAAGGCCTTCGCCGAGGATCGATCCTCATGCCACCATCGTCCCAGCCCATCGCCGAGGCGGCGGCCTTTCGCAGTTTCGCGAACGGCTACCTGCGCGAGATCGATCCCGGCATCCGGGTCCGTCATGCCCTGCCGGACGGGCCGCCGGCAGCCTGCGTGGAATGGAACCTGCGCAGCCAGCGCATCGCGATCCGCGCCGAAATCCGCTCCCCTTCGCTGTGCGGCGCGCAGATCTTCGGCCGCCTCTGGACCCGTCATCTCCACGAGCCCCGCTGGCGTTCGGTCGCGCCGATGCGCGCGATCCAGGACCTCCTCGGCGAGGCCTATGCGCGCGTGGACGAAGGATCGGGGGAGACGGCCCGCGGGCGCGAGCTGGAACTGCTCGGGCGCGTGCTCGACAGCTACCGCGAGACCGCTCGCCAGCTCGATCTCGCCCGAGAGGCGACGGCCGACGACACGAGCTTCATCGGGGCCGACCGCGCGCTGGTTTTCGGACACTGGCTCCACCCGACGCCCAAGAGCCGGCAGGGTCTCGCGTCCTGGCAGGCGCGGGCCTATGCGCCCGAGGAAGCGGGCACGTTCCAGCTCGCCGTCTTCGCCGTCCGTGCGGACCGCGCCCGGCACGATTCGGCAGGGTCTCGCTCCGCGCCCGAGGTCGCGCTGGAGCTTCTCGGCGCCGATGCGGCCCGGGTGCCGCTGCGGCCGGGCGAGATCGCCGTGCCGATGCATCCGCTCCAGGCCGAGGCCCTGATGCTGGAGCCGCACGTCGCGGCGATGGTCGATGCGGGCGTGCTGAGGCGCCTCGGCGCCTTCGGCCCCCGCTTCACCGCGACCTCCTCGCTCCGGACCGTCTACGCGCCGGAGAGCCCCTGGATGGCGAAGTTCTCGCTTCCCGTCACCCTCACCAACTCGCTGCGCGTCAACCGGATCGCCGAGCTCGAAGCCGGCGTCGCCATGGCCCGGCTCATCGCGCGCAGCGGGTTCGCCGCGCGCCATCCCGCCTTCCGGATCCTCTCCGACCCGGCCTATCTCACGCTGCGCTGCCCCGACCGCGAGGAGAGCGGCTTCGAGACGGTGTTTCGCGAGAACCCGTTCCGCGATGGGGCCGAGCGGGGCGTCGCCACCCTGGCGGCCCTGACCGCCGAGCCGCTTCCGGGCCGCCCCTCACGGCTCGAGACCCTGCTGCGCCATCTCCGCGACGACGGCACCGCACCGTCGAAGGCCGCCCGAACCTGGTTCGGCCTCTACCTCGATTGCATGCTGGAGCCCGTGGTCGCGCTCTACGACGCGCACGGGATCGCGCTGGAGGCGCATCAGCAGAACGCGCTCCTCGACGTCTCCACCGGCTGGCCGCGCCGGGGCTTCTACCGCGACAACCAGGGCTTCTACCTGTCGGAGTCGGCCCGCCCGCGGCTCCTGCGCCTCGCGCCCGAGACCGCCGCCATCGCCGGGCTCTATTTCGAGGACGGCGAGGTCCGCCGCCGCCTCGCCTATTATCTCGTGGTCAACCAGATCTTCTCCGTGATCTCCCGGATGGGGCACGACGGGCCGGTCGGCGAGGATATCCTCGTCGACGACCTCGCCGACCGGTTGGAGGCGATGGCCCGCCGCATGACGGGACATGGCCGGGCCTTCGCCCGCGCGGTGCTGCAGGGGCCGACCCTCTGCACCAAGGCCAACCTGCGCGTGCGCCTGTCCGATCGCGACGAGCTGGCCTCGGGCGACGGCAGCGGCAACTACATCGACATGCCCAACCCGCTCCGCCTGCGCGCGGCGGCTCGGACGGAGGCCGGCCATGCCCTCGCCTCTTGAGACGGCTTGCGCGCCCGAGCTGCGCGTCCTGCGGCAGCTGGCGGAAGCGATCCTGTTCGAAGGGCTCGGCGAGCATGACACAGCCCGCGACGAAACCTCGGGACGGCTGGCCTCGGGACATCTGGCTTGGCGCGTCGGCGGGCGCCGCTTCCGCGCCACCGGCGCGATCGGCCCGTTCGGGCGCCCCCGCCTCGATCCATCGACCCTCGAGACGGTCGAGGCCGGGGGAGCGTGGCGCCCGGCCGACCTTGCGGCACTCGTGGATGCCCTGCCGGCGGCGCCCGAGCGCCGGGAACGCTTGCTCGCCGAGTTGCGCCAGACGGTGGAACTCTGCCGCTGGAACGCCGAGACCCTGTCCCCGCCGGACCGCCGCGCCCTCCCCTTCGCGACCCTCGACGGCGCCGTCTGGGAGGGACACCCCTACCATCCCTGCTTCAAGGCTCGCACCGGGTTCACCGTGGCGGACCATCGCCGCTACGGCCCCGAATGCGCCGAGCCGTTCCGGCTCGAATGGCTGGCCGTGCGCAAGGATGCGATCGCCCTCTCGCTGCCGGGCGCGCAGGCCGGGTTCCACCGCGCCGAGCTCGGCCCGGACTCAGACGTCCTGGAGCGGCGCCTCGTCGAGGCCGGCCATGCGTTCGACACCCACGCCCTCCTGCCCGTCCATCCCTGGCAGATGCGCCACCTCGAAGAGGGACCGCTGCGGCCGTGGCTGGCGGAGGGCCGCGCCATCGCGCTGGGCGTCGCCGGGCCGCGCTACCGCGCCAGCCAGTCCCTGCGCACGCTGCACAATCTCGACGACCCGCGCGCGGGCAGCGTGAAGCTCGCCCTGAGCGTCGTCAGCACGTCGAGCCTTCGTATCCTGGACCCGCGTTTCGTGCTCACCGCCCCCGCCCTCTCGGCGTGGCTCGCGGGAATCGTCGCGGGCGATCCATTGCTGCGCGGCCGCTACCGGATGGACGTCCTGCGCGAATACGCGGCCGCGCTCGTCGACCGGGACGGACCGCTCGCAGGCCGGCTCGCCGCGATCTGGCGCGAGAGCGTCGCGCTGTCGCCCGGCGAGGCCGCCCTGCCCTTCAACGTCCTGGCGACGCGCGAGCCGGATGGCACCGCCTTCGTCGCCCCCTGGCTCGCGCGCTACGGCCTGCGGGCGTGGCTCGACCGATGGGTCGAGGTCGCGGTGCTGCCGGTCTGGCATCTTCTGGTGGCCCACGGGGTCGCGCTGGAAGCGCACGGCCAGAACACGATCCTGGTGCATCGCGACGGCTGGCCGGAACGGGTGATTCTGCGCGACTTCCACGAGAGCGCGGAATACGGGGCCGATTTCGTATCGGATCCCGCCCGCGTTCCGGATTTCGGCGCCATCGATGCCGCCCATGCCGGTCCGGTGGACGATCGCTTCCACGCCATGCGCTCGCCCGCCGTCCTCGGCGAACTCGTCACCGACAGCCTGTTCGTCTTTAACCTCTGCGAGGTCACCGATCTCGTCCATCGCACGCATGGGCTCGACGAGACGGATTTCTGGCGACGCCTCGGCCACCGCCTGAAGCGCCATGCGGCCGAGCACGGGCTGGAGGACCGGCTGGCCCGGCTCGCCATCGACGCCCCGCGGCTGCGGGTCGAGGCGCTGCTCTCGCGAAAGCTCGGCCTCGACGAGGAACGGTGCAGCCGCCTCGTGCCCAACGCCCTCTTCCCCTCCCCCAGCGATTCCTCGGGACACCCCATGATCGAGATCGACGGACGCAACGTCGGTGCGGACGAGATGGATGCCGCCATCCGGCGCATCGCAGAACAGGCGCGCCTGTGCGGCGGCGGCGAGCGCATCGCCGCGCGCTTTCGCGACACCGCCGAGGGCCTCGCGCTCATCCTCGCCGCGCGCCGCATCGGCGTCACGCTGCTGCCGATCCACCCGGCCGTGCCTGACGAAGGCGCGCGGCGGCTCGCCGAGCGCGCCGGCTGCCACCGCCTGTTCCTCGACACGCTGGACGGCGAGGTTTTGGGCGGTGCCCCGCCGCCGGTTCCGGGCGAGGGCCGGCTCCTCCAGATGAGCTCGGGCACCACGGGCGAACCCAAGTGCATCGCCCGCCCCTGGAGTGCGGTGGAGCGCGAGATCGAGAGCTACGTCGCGGCCTTCACCGAGCCGGACGGGATGACCCCGGTCGTCGCCTGCCCGATCACCCATTCCTACGGGCTGATCTGCGGGCTCCTCGTCGGCCTGCGCCGCGGCCGCGCGCCGGTGGTGGTGGACACCACCAACCCGAAATACCTCCTGCGCCGCCTGCGCGAGATCGACCGCCCGCTGCTCTACACCTCGCCGGCCATGCTCCACACGCTCGCCCGGCTGCTGCCCGAGGGCGAGTCCATCCACGCCGCGATGGTCTCGGGCACGCTTCTTCCCGCGCCCTGGTTTTCGGCCATCCGGGCCCGCGTCGTCCACCTGTTCCAGCAGTACGGCTGCTCGGAAGCGGGCTGCATCGCCGTCAATCCGGACCTGCGACGGGCAGACGCGATCGGCTACCCGCTGCCCCATCACCGCGTCCTGGCAGGCGCGAGCGCCGAGGTGCCCGCCGAAATCGTGGTGGAGGGCGAGGACGGCCCGGTCCGCACCGCCGATCTCGGCTACCGGCGGCCCGACGGCATGCTCGTCTTCGTGTCGCGCATGGACGACACCATCAACGTGTCCGGCCTCAACGTCTATCCCGGCGAGGTCGAGGACGTGGTGATGGCGATGTCCGGCGTCACCGATGCCGTGGCCTTCGCGCGTCCCGATCCCTTCGCCGGCGAGCGGGTGACGCTCCTGTTCAGCGCCGACGCGCCGGTGCCGCCGCGCGCGCTCCAGGACTGGTGCCGCCGCTGGCTCGCCGGCCACCAGGTGCCGGTCGAGGCGGTGCAGGTGCGCGCGATCCCCCGTCAGGCCAACGGCAAGATCTCTCGCCGCGAGGTCGCCGAACGGTACGAAAACGGCCGCCTCGGCGACCTCGTCGCGGAGGCCGTGGCATGAACCGGGACACCGTCGTCGCGGCCATCGGCACGATCCTGCGCGAGGAGATGAACCACCCCCACCTCGATCGGTTCGGGCCGGACGCGCGGCTGAACGAGGACCTCTATCTCGACTCCGTCCAGCTCCTCCAGCTCATGCTGTCGCTGGAAACGAGCCTCGCCCTGTCGATCCCGGAGGAGGCCATCGGGCGGCAGGACCTCTCCACCGTCGCCGACCTCGCCGCGCTCCTGGCTCCGGGCGGGCAGGACGACCGGGCGGCCGCAGCCGGCGAACCGGCGGCGCCCGCGGACGGCGTCCACGGCGAAATGCCCTACGACCTCAAGATCCACTGCTTCGTCAGCTGCCTGTGCGACGGGCTGAAGGCGCGCGGCATCGACCACCGCCCCTTCTACTTCCTGATCTGGGATGCCGAGTTCGCGATCACCGACGGCTTCCGGCTCGCCTACCACTCGGACGCCATGGACCACGAGTCGTTCCGCTACTGGTTCGAGCGGCTCTACGGCGTGCCGCTGCTGGCCTGGTACGACCACTCCCGCTCCAAGGACCGGAACGTGGCGACCCTCCTCGAGTGCCTGGAGCGACGCCCGCCGGACGAGTGCATCATGGTGATGCTCGACATGTTCCACCTGCCGGAGCGCGAGAACAAGTTCAACCAGAACCCCTTCCCGCATTACCTGCTGGTGGAGCTCTCGGAGGATCCCGCCGTCTGGAAGGTGCGCGATCCCGATTTCCGCTGGGAAGGCCCGATCGCGCGCGACACGCTCCTGAACGCCATCCGCCAGCCGAGCGTCGCCGGCGGCTACCGGTTCGATCCCTCGCTCGGCCACCCCCCGGCGGATGCCGACCTCGCGGCCTTCTTCGAGGCCTGCTTCCGCCCCGAGGCCAACCCGCTGATCGACGCGGTGCGCGCCATCGTCTCGGCCCATGCCGAGGGCCGCGGCGGCCTCGCCCTCGCCGATGTCGACGGGGCGCTGCGCGAACTGCCGGTGATCACCATCCGCAAGTGGGCCTACGAGCACGGCTTCGCCTTCTTCTGGCGCGCCCTGGGCTGGCCGGACAGCGCGTTCCAGCGGATCTGCGACGAGATCGAGGCGCTGGTGAACGGTCTGACGGCCCTGCACTACGCCGTCCTGAAGCTCGCCAGGACCCAGGATCCGGCGCAGGTCGCCCCGATCCTCGCCAAGCTCGACGCGCTCGACGCGGTGGAGTTCTCCCTCAAGCGTCGGCTCGGGGACGCCTACGAAGCGTGGCGCGAGGCCCGCCCAGGCCTCGGCCGTCCGTCCTCCCACCGCGAAAGGCTGACCGCATGAGAGTCTCGCTCTGCACCATCAGCTTTCGCCACCACCTCCTGTCGATCGGCGAGATCGCCCGTTTCGCGCGCGGCAGCGGCTTCGACGGCATTGAGCTGTGGGGGGTGCATGCGCGCAACCTCGGCCCGGGCGATCACGGCGAATGGCTCGCGGCCTACGGCCTGCGCGTGCCGATGCTGAGCGACTACCTGCCGCTCGACGCGCCGCCCGAGGTTCTGATGGAGCGAACCGCCGGCCTGTGCCGGCTCGCCCGGCAGTGGCGGGCGCCGCGGCTTCGCACCTTCGCCGGCACGAAAGGCAGCGCGACGACATCGCCCGAGGAGCGCGCCCTGATGACGACCCGCCTGCGGGAATCGGCGAGCCACCTGGCCGACCACGGCATGCGGCTCCTCGTCGAGACCCACCCCGACACCCTGGCCGACACCGCCGCATCGCTCATGCGCCTCCTCGAGGAGGTCGACCATCCGGCGCTCAAGGTGAATTTCGACGCGCTCCACGTCTGGGAAGGCGGCGACGATCCGCTCGCGGCGCACGACGGCCTCGCGGAGCACATCGACTATTATCACCTCAAGAACGTCCGGGCCCGCCCCGACCTCGGCGTCTTCGAGCCGGCCAACGTCTACGCCGCGGCCGGGCGACGCGACGGCATGACCGGACTTTTCGAGGGTGCGCTGGACTACCGGTCGTTCCTGGACGCCCTGGACCCGAACGCCGAGGCCTCCCTCGAATGGTTCGGCGATGCCTGCTTCTCCGTTCTGCCGACTGACCTTCTCGCGCTGCGCGACGTCACCGCCAGGCGCCGCAACGCGCTCGGGTTCCAGATGGATATCGCCGGCTGACCGGATGTCGATCGGCGCATCGAGAGCCGAGCATCGCGCCCAAGACGATCAACGCCAGTTCTACGGAAGAAGACATGCTTCAATCCCGTGCCGTCGTCCCCACCCCCCATGCCAGCCGCTACCTCCAGCAATTGTGCAAGCACTGGGCGCACAGGTTCGAGACCGCGTTCACCGACTCGGACGGCCGCATCGCGCTGCCGCTCGGCGAGACCCGGCTCAGCGCCAGCGCCGAGGCCCTGACCATCGACCTGACGGCGCGGGACACCGCCGACTTGTCCGGCCTCCGCGATGTCGTCGCGCGTCACGTCGAGCGCTTCGCGTTCCGCGAAACGCTCCGCTACGACTGGACAGAGGCAGCCTCCGGCACGCGCGATGCCAAGGAGCCGTCGCAGTGACCCACCCGCAAGGCAGAACGGACGTGATCACCCGCGCCATGCGCCAGGGGGACGCCGCGGACCTCTTCGAAATCTACAACCAACCCGCCTTCCGCTTCGGAACGCTGGCGCTGCCTTACGAATCCTTCGAGGCCGTCAAGACATGGGCGGAGCCGCGCTCGCCGCGGGATCTCCACCTCGTCGCGGAACGGGACGATCGCGTCGTCGGCGCGGCGGCCCTGCGCCCGTTCTACGGACGGCGTGCCCATGCCGCAGAGTTCTGGCTCGCCGTCCATGAGGATTTCATGGGCGCCGGCATCGGCTCGCGTCTCCTCGCCGCGATGATCGACACGGCCGACAACTGGCTCAACATCAACCGGATCGAGATGACCGTCTTCGTCGACAACGCGCGGGCGATCGCCCTCTACAAGAGGTTCGGTTTCGAGATCGAGGGCACGCACAAGGCGGCGAGCTTCCGGAACGGCGCGTTCGTGGACGTGCATTGCATGGCACGCGTGAGATTCCCGCAGGCGATCTGAGACCCCGTTTCATAGGGTTCGGCGATCCGAAAGCCTTGAACACGACGTCTTAGCGAAATCCGGACACGATGACGCCGGCCGGCCTGGTCAACACATGCCCCACACGCCCTATGTCGTGTGATCTCACCGATTGAGATCTGAACCATGTGGTATCTCTACGGCTTCGTGCTGCTCGCTGGCGTGGCCAATGCCGTTCAAGCCGGACAGAACGGAGCGCTGTTCAAGGGGTTGGACGAGTCGCTGACGGCCGGGCTGGTTGTTGTGGCTGGNACGGCTTCGTGCTGCTCGCTGGCGTGGCCAATGCCGTTCAAGCCGGACAGAACGGAGCGCTGTTCAAGGGGTTGGACGAGTCGCTGACGGCCGGGCTGGTTGTTGTGGCTGGTACCGCTACCTGCATCCTTGCCGTGGGATTGATCTTCGGCAAACTCGCGTGGCCAACGGCGGCCCAGGTCGTGGCGATGCCCTGGTGGGCGTGGTTCGGAGGTTTCCACGGCTTCGTGCTGCTCGCTGGCGTGGCCAATGCCGTTCAAGCCGGACAGAACGGAGCGCTGTTCAAGGGGTTGGACGAGTCGCTGACGGCCGGGCTGGTTGTTGTGGCTGGTACCGCTACCTGCATCCTTGCCGTGGGATTGATCTTCGGCAAACTCGCGTGGCCAACGGCGGCCCAGGTCGTGGCGATGCCCTGGTGGGCGTGGTTCGGAACATCTTGCGCCAGCGCATCAGCGTGAAGAACTGNACCGCTACCTGCATCCTTGCCGTGGGATTGATCTTCGGCAAACTCGCGTGGCCAACGGCGGCCCAGGTCGTGGCGATGCCCTGGTGGGCGTGGTTCGGAGGTTTCCTCGGCGGAGGCATCATCCTGGCCCAGTTCGTCGTTGCCCGGCAGATCGGGGCCGCGCCGTTCCTTGGAATGCTCGTGACCGCTGGCGTGATCACCTCGATCTTGCTGGATCATTTTGGATGGGTCGGCTTCGATGAGCACCCTGCCAGCCTATGGCGGATCCTTGGTGGCCTTCTGATGATTGCTGGCGTCGCGCTCGTTGCGCTCTTTTAGTCGATTCTGGACTTGAATCGACGTGTGTCGTCTGCATCGCGCAGAACGATGCGGGATCAGAGCTGGCCTCAGGACCGATACGCATCGCACGCCACCCCGGCGCAGAACATCTACTCGCCCGCCCGGTCGTTGACGCACGTGCGGGCATCATCGCGCGATCCGGGCAGATGGTAGATCCGCTGGCCGCCGGCCGAGATGTTGCTCTCGATCGTGCAGCCGCTCTTACCGGTCGGGGGCGTCACGATCTCTGTCCGCCTGTCCTCGCCCCCGGCACGTTGGACCGGCGCCACTCGGATGGCTCCCGGAATGGGCCAGCCCATATCCCGGTCCGTAGCGCCTTGGCCATCAGCCTGGCATTCACGTCGTCTTCGCCACGGCGTCGGTACGCGACAGCGTGGCCTCCGCGGGCCGTCCAGGCGTTCGGATCCCCGCCCTCGATCCCGGACACGGCCAAGGCCCGGCCGTAGCGGTCTGTATCGCGCGGATCGCAAGCGAGAGACCGCTCGCCGATCCGTTCGGCGAGCGCCAAGGACGCTGCCTCGCCGCACCGGCAATCCTTGCCAGCCACGTCCTTTCAGCGCTGCCCGCTCTCGGGCCCGTCGACGCCGTGCAGCCGGATCCGCACGCCGCGGACGTCGAGCGTGTCTCCGTCGATCACCGCGGCACGACCGACGACCGGCTCGGCAAGAACCGGTGTGGTGCGAAGGAATGTGACACCGGGAGCGGACCGTGCCTTACACGTCTTTGTTTGCGGCGGAAGCGACGAGACGTGGGGTTTGTTGATGCTGCACAACCCGCCACTCTTCATGTGCGAGTCGGCGATAGGTCGAGGTGCAGTGCGCTTCGTAGGTTTCACCGTCTTTCGTCGCCTTGACGGTGTAGGCGATGACGATCAATCCCTCTTGCGGCCTGGCTATCTGTCCATTGTCGATTTCCACGTCGGCCCACCGCGGTGTGTTCGCAACGGCCTCGATTGCTTGCCTGCCGGTGAAAACGTAGGGCGGTTGCGGCAATGCCATCAGGCATTCATCGTCTACCAACTCGCGATAATGATCGGCGCCACCCGTCCACAGGCTCTTCTCGAACGACCAGACCCGATCATCGTCCATCGTGCTCTCCTTGCGACTGTCCAACGTCGAGAGAAGCTGGGGGTGAGGGGATCGTTCCTGTTCGGGGTGCGCTTTCGCCATCGACACCACCGCGGCCGCGACGCGCTTCAAGACGCCTTTGGTAGGTCGATCTCGTTTCCGGCGACTTCGGCTTGCAGGTCGCCGCCTTGCCGGGCGAGCGAATGGATCCCTTCGCCCTGCCATGCGATGACGTAGCCGAGGTCGCCCATGGCTTCGTCGAGCAACGAGGTCGAATCGTCGCCGCACATCGAGGAGTGCTCCTCGAGCTTGGTGCGGATCTGAGCGATGACACGGTGATCGGGTGCTCCGTGCTTGGCCCAATAGGCGTCAAGCACGTTCATGGCTTGGTTGACGGTCTCGATCACGGCGGCACTCCGACCTCGGTGCGATGGCATATGGTGGTCCCTCATCCTCGGGCCTATGGCGCCGGGTCGATGAGCCTGCCGCTGGCGGGCTTCTCGATGCCCGGGGCCGACCCTGCGAGGCGGGCGACATCGCGCCGACTTGCCTGCCCCCAGGGCTGCGCCATCTCCGTGGGCGACGGCATTGCCGTCTTCTGCTCGCAGTGAACTCCTCTTCCCCGTAGGCCGCATGGCAACCTTCTTCACGGCCGACACGCACTTTGGCGATGCGCCTCTCGTGCACCGGCGCCGGAATGCTTTCGGCTCCGTCGAGGGTCATGACGAGGCGCTGATCGATCGCTGGAACGCGGTCGTCGGAGCATCTGACGAGGTCTGGCACCTCGGTGACTTCGCCGCCGGCGCCAGCCGTGAGCATTGTGCCACCGTGTTCGCCCGCCTCAACGGCATCAAGCGCCTCGTGCGCGGCAACCACGATACGAACCGCGTGCTCGACCTTCCGTGGGCCGATCCGCCCGTCGAGAGCGCTCGCATCACCGTACAGGACGCCGAGGGCCGGCCATGGCGGCTCTTCCTCTCACATTATCCGCACCGGTCCTGGCCGGGGTTCTGGCGGGAAACCCGCCACCTCTATGGCCACACGCATGCTTGCCTGCCGGACACCAGCCGGTCGTGTGATGTCGGCGCTGACGCCTGCGACTATCGACCCGTCGCTCTCGGGCGCCTTCTCGCACGCCAGGAGGCGGCCGAGAATCCGCCGGAGGAGATGGCGATACGGGGCCTCCGCTGAGGTGACCCTGACCCACCAAACCGGTCCAAGCCGAGCGCACGGTTTTCGGGCATCCTGAACCCTGAAGAAGGGTGGATGCCATGCCTCGCGAACGCTTTACGAACGAACAGATCGCCTTCGCCCTGCGGCAGGACCGCCCGGCCCGGAACGTGGGCTCCATTCAGCGGTTCGGGTCCCCGGGGAACGGTTCCCCGGAGCGCCACGGCCTTGCAGGCACCGACATCAGTCTTTCGTTTCCTCGTCGCGGAGAGCGAGCCTCGGGAAGCCCGTGGGAAGCGCCGCGACAGCGTCGGACGCTCATCCGGCGAGACCTACGTCGCTATCCTGGGCCAAATCGCGCCCGGCGCCGTTTGCCACCGCATCATGCCCGCGGACGCGGATTGCACCCTTCCGGACGGCGAGAGCCTGGCCGGATACGACGCGGTCTTCCTGTCCGGGTCGCCCTTGTCACTCAACGAGGAGACGCCGGAGGTCCGGCGCTCGCTCGCCTTCATGGGAGCCCTGTTCGCTTCCGGGACGCCGTCCTTCGGGTCCTGCGCCGGACTGCAGATGGCAACCGTCGCCGCGGGCGGCACCGTCAGGCAGAACCGCAACGGTCCCGAGGCGGGCTTCGCGCGGCGGATCGTCCCCACCGAGGCCGGGCGGTCGCATCCGTTGCTGAGGGGTCGGCCCGCTGCCTACGATGCGCCCAGCATCCATACGGACGAGGTCGAGACCCTGCCGCACGGCGCGACCCTCCTGGCACTGAACCGGTCCACAATGGTCCAGGCCGCGGAGATCCGGCACGACGGGGGTTTGTTCTGGGGCGTGCAGTACCATCCCGAGATCGGGCTCGACGAGGTCACCGGGGCCTTGCGCCGACAGGCCGACGACTTGGTGGAGAGCGGCCTGGCACGGACCCGGCGAGAGGTCGAGGACCAGGCCGATCTGGTCGAGGCCCTCCACCGCGAGCCCGACCGGCGCGACCTGGCGTGGCGGCTCGGGCTGGACGATCAGGTCACGGACGACGCCAAGCGGCGGACCGAGATCGCGAACTTCATCGAGGCGCTGGCCATCCCCACGCGGAACGGCAGGCGGTGACGCCGATGGGTCGAACCAATGCCCGACCGTCGCATAGCGCGACCCACGAAAGCATCATCGACAGCGACCGCAGGACGGATAGGGAGTAAGGCCGGCGGGCCGTGGAGGTCGCCCGGTCTTTTCCAGGGGACGCGGGCAGCGCTTCAGCCACGCTCGCTCATGTTGTCGGCCATGCGGTCGTAACAGCAGCCACCCTCCTTCTTCATGGACCCATGGTTCATGGCCATGTTCCGGGTGGACGCACCCGCCGGCATCCTGAATCGGCGTCGAGCGACATCCCGCAAAGCCGCAAGGAGACCATGTTCCACCTGATTTTCGGACTGCCCTGCCTGTACGTCATCATTAGAGTGCTCTGGCCCCTGCCGTGGCCGTTGGCTGTGAAGGCGGCTGTCGCGATCCTCCTGTTGATCGCGTCTCAGTATCACCTGTGGAGCCGCCTTTCGTCTGGCTCGGTCTTCGCACCCGAGTTCCCACGCGCGCTGATCGTGCTGTTCAACTGGGCCTTCGGCGCCATCGTCCTCGTGGCGGCGATGCAGGTGGCGCTCGACGTCGTGGCATTGGCCACCAGGCTCCTGCCCGGCGGCGGATGGGCGATCCCGACCGGGTTGCGCTACGCCGAGGCGGCCCTGGCCATGCTCCTGTCGGCGGTGGCGGTACACCAGGCCGTGCGAGTGCCGCCCCTCAAAGACATCACCGTCGAGATCGACGACCTTCCGGCCAGCTTCGATGGCTATACCCTTCTCCAATTGACCGACCTGCATCTCAGTAGGTTGTTCCCGGCGGGGTGGGCGCGGGAGGTCGTGACACGATCCAACGAACTCGGCGTCGACCTCATCGTGGTCACCGGCGACCTGATCGACGGGTCCCTCGACGCCCGTCGCGCCGATGTCGAACCGCTGCGCGATCTGCGCGCCCCCGATGGGGTCTGGGCGATCCCCGGCAACCACGAGTATTTCTTCGCGTACGCGGCGTGGATGCGCCACTATGCCGACCTGGGTCTGAGCGTGCTCGAGAACCGGCATACGGTCCTGAGGCGCGGGACCGATGCCATGGTGCTGGCGGGCGTGACCGACCTGTCCGCCCCGCATTCCGGCCAGCCGGCGCACGACCTCGACGCGGCGCTGGCCGGTGCGCCGTCGGGCGCGCCCATCGTCCTCCTCGACCATCAGCCACGGGACGCGAGACAGGCAGCCGCGAAGGGTGTGGCCCTGCAGCTTTCGGGGCATACGCACGGTGGGATGATCTTGGGCCTCGACCGGCTGGTCGCGCGCGCCAACGGCGGCTTCGTGTCGGGCGCCTACGCGGTCGGCGGCATGACGCTCTACGTCAACAACGGCACGGCGTTGTGGCTAGGCTTCGCCCTCAGGCTGGGGCGCCCGTCCGAACTGACGCGCATGACGCTCCGGTCCAGGCCCCGACGTTAACCGACCAGTACGACGGCCTTGCGCTCGTAGGACGGGCGGTCGATCTGACCGACGATGAAGTGCGCCACGTCGGCCCGGGAGATCAGGCCGTTGCGCCACGACGACGGATCGGAAAGGACCTTGTAGCGACCGGTCGCAGATCCGGGCGTCAGGACGCCGGGCCTGACGAACGTCCAGTCCAAAGCGCTTCTGCGAATGCGCATCTCCTGCGCGTCCTTGTCGTCGTAGGCCCGTCCGAAAACGAGGCGGAAGGGCACGCGCTGCAGGAAGCCGATCGCCTCGCGGCTGTCGCCGGTGCCGAAGCCCGTGACGGTGATGACCCGTCGCACGCCTGCCGTCTCCATCGCCGGCACCAGCACGTTGGTAGCGTCCGAGAACAGGGTCACGGGACCAAGCAGGTCCTTGACCGGCACCCCGAGCGCCTGGACGACGACGTCGACCCCGACGAGGGCCGACGCCACATCCCCGGCATTCAAGGCGTCCCCGGAGAATCGTTCCAAGCCCGCCCCCGCAAGGGCTATTCCTGCGGCGGACCGTGCGAAGGCTCGGACGCGATGCCCAGCCGCCAGGGCCGCCTTCACGGTCTCAAGGCCGATGCCCTTGCTGGCACCAATGACGAGGACGTGGGCCATGTGCTTCCTGCGAGATGTGAAATACGACTAGACCCGACGTGGGGAGGTCGCGCCATGCGGTCACTTGACCAAGCGCCGACATCCGCGATGCCTGCATTCACGCTGCAAGCAACGAGGTTTGCCGGTTTGAACAGTCGATCAGGCGACGACTGGCGCTTCCGAACAGGTCTTCGCGCACTTGGGACGGCTCGACGCTCGCGTGTCGCCGGGCGGTGGAGAGGTTAAGGATCGTCCGTTGAGGCCATAGGAGACCGCGACACTCCGCCGACACCCAGCCTGCCAGCCCCTTCCGGATCTCCGTCAGAGTTCAAAGCCCGACAGCGTAGCGGCCGCCTGGATGAGGGCGAGGTGTGTCAGGCACTGCGGAAGGTTGCCGAGGAAGGCACCCGTCTCGGGATCAGCCATCTCGGAATAGGTGCCCGAGTTGCGGTCGAGGGCCTCGATCACCGCCTCGAACTTGACCGCGGCCTCGTCCTTCCGGCCAAGCAAGGCCATCGCCTCGACGAGCCAGAAGGTACAGGCGAGGAAGCAGCCCTCCTCGGCGTCGACCCCGGTATAGCGGTAGTGATAGGGGCCAGCACCGAGTTCGCGGTCGATCGCCTCGCAGGTCGCCCGAAGTCGATCCGGGTTGCCGAACCGGAAGCGGACGGCCAGGGCCAGCGACGCATCGAGCTTGTCGCTGCCCGGGTACATCACGTAGGCCCGCTTCTCCTCCGACCAGCAATGCTCGTCGATCCATGCGGCGACGCGGTCGCGGGCGCGGGCCCAGCGATCCTTGCACGTCCCGGGCAGATGGCCGTCCTCGGCCATCTCGACGGCGCGGGCCAGCGCCTGCCAGCAGCTGATCTTCGATCCGGTGTAGTGCTGCTGCTCGGGAAGCTCCCAGATCCCGGCATCCTTGAGCTTCCACGTCTCGGCGCATTCGTCGGCGAGGCGAGCCAGCAGGGCACCCGACCGAAGGTCGAGCATGCCGCCGCCGACCACGAACCGTTCCGCAGTCTCGAAGATGTCGCCGTAGATGCCATGCTGGTGCTGCCCGGTGGCGGCGTTGCCTCTCCGGACGGGTCGCGAGTTGCGGTAACCTGGAAGGTCGAGCTCCTCCTCCTCGGACACGGTCTTGCCGTTCAGGGTGTAGAGGACCTGCGCGCCATGGTCCTCGAGGCGGCCGACGAGCCACGTCAGAGCGGCGCTGGCCTCCGCGTGGGCGCCGAGCCGGAGGAACGCCTTGATGACGTAGCCGGCATCGCGGATCCAGGCGTAGCGATAGTCGTAGTTCTTCTTTCCGCCGATGCCCTCCGGCAATGAGGTCGTGGCCGCGGCAGCAATGGCGCCGGTGGGGGAGAACAGCAGGAGCTTCAAGGCCAGCCCGCTCCGCTCGACCTGCTCGCGGTACCTCCCCTCGTATCCCAGTCGCTCGGTCCAATTCCGCCAGGCGTCGCAGGAGACCTCGATGCGGCGGTCGATGTCCGCCACCGGTACGACGACCAACGGCTCGTGCTCGCCGGCGACGATCGCGACGAGCTCGCTCTTGCCGGCGGAGACATCGACATGCGCCATGATCGCATGGTCGTCCTCGGCATCGATGAGGACACCTTCGCTATGCCTGAACAGCCCCATCAGGCTGGCGACATGGAAGGCGCGGCCGCTCGCGTTCGTGGAGAGGAATGGACCGGCGGTATCCCCGCGCGTGCCGAAGACGAGTTCGACACGCAAGCGGACGTGCCCTTCCAGCCCCTCGATCCGCCGGGCCAGCTCCGCCCAGGGCAGCCGGCCGGCCGGGCCGCTGTTCAGGCTCTCGGTCAGCCTCGCCTTGCCCGTCGCCGTGGTGAAGACGGTCTCATGGACGTTGCTACCGTCACGGTACCCGATCTCGGACGTGAAGGGGTCGACCGGTGTCACCGAGAAGTAACCGCCTTCGTGCGGTGACAGCAGGCGGTCGAACAGCGGCGGGGAGTCGAGGTTCGGGCAGCACCACCAGTCGATGGAGCCGTCCGCGCCGGAAAGGGCGACGGAACGGCCCTCACCGAGGGCGGCGTAGGCTTCGAGGGGCAGATATCCATCTTCGCGTTCAACAGACCCGCCGGTGCGGGGAAAAGGCTTCAACACGCGCGGCAGCTCCAGGCAGGCGATAACGATGACGGTGCGGTCGGCTAGAGGCGCAGCTGCGGCAGGACGCGGGCCCCGAAGGCCTCGATGAAGGCGTCCTGGTTTCGTCCGACCTGGTGGATGATGATCTCCTCGAAGCCGATCTCGGCGAGCTCGGCCAGCCAGGCCGCCTGTCGCCCGAGGTCATCGGACACCCGCACGCAGCCATGGACATCCTCCGGCCGCACGAAGCGAGACGCGGTCTCGAAGTCCTCGGGCGAGCGCAGGTCCCAGTTCGCGTCGCCTTCCAGCATGTTGCTGGCCCACTGCCCATGAGCCTCGGCAAGCGCCCGATCCGGATCGGTGTCCCAGCCCACCTTGGTCTGGAGGAACACCGGCTTGTCGGCACCTCCACCCTCGCGAAAGGCTTCGACCACCGGACGAAGCTTGTCGGGTTCGATGCCGACCGTGACGAGACCGTCGGCCCATGCCGCCACCTTGCGAGCGGTGTCGGCGGTGACGGCACCACCGAGGAGCAGGGGCGCCTTACTGGGACGGGAATACAGCTTCGCGTCCACGACAGTGACGCGGCCCCGGTGCGTCACGGTCTCGCCCTCGAACAGGGCCCGGATCACGCAGGCGCATTCGGCCAACCGCGCGGTACGCTCGGCCTTCTCCGGCCAAGCGAGCCCGGTGATGTCCTCGTTCAGGCGCTGTCCGCTGCCGAGGGCCAACCAAAGGCGGTCCGGGAACATTTCTGAGAGGGTCGCGGCGGATTGGGCGAGGACGGCCGGGTGGTGACGGTACCCCGGCGCAGTGATGATGCCGAAGGGCAGACGCGTCGTCGCCAGTGCGGCCCCGAGCCAGGACCACGCATGACCCGCGTGCCCTTGGGCGTTGCTCCAAGGCTTGAAATGCTCCGACGACATCGCGCAGGCGAAACCCGCCCGCTCGGCCGACTGCACGTGGGCGAGGAGCGTGGACGGAGCGTATTGCTCATGGGATGCGTGGTAGCCGAAATGCGCCAAGTCGATCGTCCCGCACAAACGGAAACCGAACGGACGCAGGAACCCGACGTTCCGGAATGCGACTGCTTCAACTCGACACGTCCACCATGGGCGTGCCCGGACCGCCATCGCCCTCGGTGCCGCCGCGGCATGTCCCGGGCATCGATCCACGAAGACGTTCGTCACGCCGGCAGCTGCGTTCGATGGTATCCTGGCATGGTCGTATCGGCCGAAGCGCAAGCGTGAACGGGCGCTCTGCGTCATCCTGGGGGGCCCCGCTCCGGACGGTGACCCGGGCGACGATGGCCCACGCACCGGGTGGGGAACCGCCCTCGCCCTTCTCGGATTTCGAACCTGTCCGGGCATGCCGACATAGGCGCCTGCCGCGACCGTTTCAAAAAACCAGGTCGCCTTTTCAGGATTCATCGATGACAGACGCACAGAGCCATCGCGTTGCGATGCAGGACCCGCGCACCCAGTACCCGCAGCCACCCTTCAAGCGTCAGCCGCAGGAGGCGCCCGGTCTGGCGGAGGCGATGGATCCGAAGCCGGACCACGGTGAGACGAGTTATGTCGGGCATGGTCGCCTCGCCGGTCGCAAAGCCCTCGTGACCGGAGCCGACAGCGGTGTCGGTCGCGCCGCGGCCATCGCGTTCGCCAGGGAGGGCGCGGACGTCGCCCTCAGCTTCCTGGAGGCCGAGATGCCCGACGCGCATGAGGTTGCCAAGCTGATCGAGGCCGAGGGACGTAAGGCGGTCCTGCTGCCGGGCGACATCACCGACAGGGCGTTCTGCGAGACCCTGGTCCACAAGGCCATCGTCGGCCTGGGCGGCCTCGACATCCTCGTGAACAACGCCGGCAAGCAGACGAACCAGTCGGACATCGGCGACATCACGGACGAGCAGTTCGACCTGACGCTGAAGACCAACCTTTACGCCATGTTCTGGATCACCAAGGCGGCGATGCCCCTGCTGCCGCCCGGGGCCTCCATCATCAACACGGCGTCGGTCGTGGCCTACACCCCCCCGAAGATCCTCCTGGACTACGCGACCACGAAGGCCGGCATCGTCGCGTTCTCGAAGGCGCTGGCCAAGCAGGCGATCTCGAAGGGCATCCGCGTCAACGCCGTCGCCCCGGGGCCGTTTTGGACCGCGCTGCAGCCGTCCGGCGGCCAGCCGCAGGAGGCGGTGGAGAAGTTCGGATCGGAGGTGCCGCTGGGTCGGCCCGGCCAGCCCGTCGAACTCGCGCCGATCTACGTCTTCCTGGCGTCCCAGGAGGCGAGCTTCGTGACCGGCGAGGTCTACGGGGCCACGGGCGGAAATGGAACGGCATAGGCCGGAGTCTCGCGACGAGCGGGACAGGACAACTGTCCCTCGGCTGTGTCGTCGACCTGCTGGGCGTTGCAGTCGCTGACGACGCGGCCCTTCGAGCTGACCACGTTTCGTCCCGGCAGCGACCTGACCGCCGTCGGGACAAGGAACCTGAGCAGTTGCTGTCGGACGGCTCCCGGTCCGGCGACGATCCAGTCCCGCCCATCGGCAACCGGCCTCCCGGCCGGTGGGTCCTGGACGGCGAATTTCGAAGGGCCGGAATAGCGGTGCCGGGCGCCTGCCAATCCAGCTTGCCGCGCTCGCTCGCCTCGGTCGACCCGACGCTCGTGCCGGTGTTGGGTTCTCCGATCGGAACCTGCACCCAAGGGTCGGCTGCGATACGGATAGCGATGCAGGTGACACGTCAGGTCTGTCGCGAAGGAATGGCCAATACGCCGAGCACCTCGCGCCGGACGAGTGACTCAGTTTTTCATCGCCCGCGCCATCTAGCAGCGCATGCATCGTTCCCGTCCGACCAGAGGAATGAGGCCGGGTAACGCTCAGGGGTCTGTTCCGGATCTGCCCTCGACCCTCGCCGGGCACCATTCGCTCCTAGGCGCAAGGCTGGCCCGTATCGAACGCATGACGCTGCGTGTCTGTGTCGCTTCGCACTTTGCTGCGGTGCACACAGAGGCCATCTCCTGTCTGTCCAGGGAGGACGCCCATCGGGACCCACCACCATTAAGGGACCTACCGATGGCCAGCACGACAATGAACCACGACCTTTCCGTCCCCGAAGCGGAAGGAGCCAGCCTGCGTAAGACCGTCAGGATCTACTGGGACATGGCCGGCGCCGCGTTGAGGTGCGCGGCTTCCGTCGAGAGCGGATACCGTCCGCAAGAGCGCGACCAGAGACTCCTGGGCATCGAGGGGATCATGCCCCTGACCAAGCAGATCGGCCGCTGAGGCAACCCGCCGGACCGCGCGAAGGCGCGTCCGTGTAGATCGGCGTCGAAGGATGACCCTGAGCAAAACAGACGTAATTCATTATGGAAGCTAGGGAATTTCCATCGAAGGTGGGGTCACGATTGGCGCCGATCGTGACTCCACCTTCGACAAAGGTTACGGTTTTAGATCAATAACTTAGCGTGATCTGAGGGAGGGGTCATCCTTCGAGGCTTTTTCACACGTCAGAGACCAGACTGGAAACGACCGCAGACCCCTTGTGTACCCCCCATGACTAAAAGATGCGTGGACGATGGACAAGTTCTTCTACTACCTCGTGACTCTGCTTGAATCCGCGCTGTCGGTCGTGGGCATCCGCGGGACCTATGAAGAGCCGCGCTATGCGTGTGTTTCGGCGTGCAACTTTGACCCCGTGAGGTGGGGGATCGGCGTCCAATTCTGACCCCCTAACCTCGTTCTCGCAGACTGCTCTCCGGTACGGCCGGAAGGG
>NZ_LMRC01000007.1:0-86466 GCF_001425565.1 Methylobacterium sp. Leaf466
CCCGCTTCGCCGGGCTGATCAGGGGCGCCCCGCCATACCCATCCGGGGGGTCAAAGTTCGACGCCGATCCAGGGTCAATGTTCAACGCTGTTTGACACTATGCGGTCGTCGAGCGACTCGACCGCGGGGTCGAGGTGCGGGCTTATGAAGGACGCGTTGCCGTCGAGACGGATGCCAGGGGACAACAGGACGGGGAGGCGTTCGGCCGGCTTTTCCGCTACATCACCGGGGCGAATGGTGGCGGTCAGCGGATCGCCATGACGACGCCCGTCGAGAGCAAAGGCCGCCTGATCGCGATGACGGTCCCGGTCGAACAGGGCGCCCAGGGAACCATGCGTTTCTACCTGCCGAGGGCGGTCGTCGAAGCCGGTGCGCCGGAGCCGACGGAACCTGGTGTGAGACTGGTTCGCATCCCTCCGGAACGGTTGGCCGTCCTGCGCTTCTCGGGCACCGCATCGCCTGCGGCTAGGGATGAGCAGGCCCGCATCCTGACGAAGGTGATGGAAGCCGCTGGACGAAAGCCGGCGGATCAGCCCTTCTTTATGGGCTACGATCCGCCGTTCTCGGTGCCATTCCTGCGCCGGAACGAGGTCGCGGTGCGACTACCGTCTCCGTCGTCGTGAGTTGCGCTAACGGATCGCCAAGCTTTTAGGAAGCTTCGATGGGGCCTGGTGGCTGAGGGGCCGGTGGCTCCGCCGGTGGATCAATCTCAGGTACCTGAGGGCCAGGAGTTGGATCGCCGATGGGCGGGAGGGGATCGTCTCCGGGGCGTGGCGTATCTGACTGCATCATTTGGCTTCCTCGTCATCCCGGCGAAGCGCGCGCCGCCGAGATGTAACGTCCATCGTACGGGATGGTCCCGTCAGCGCCGGCAGCGTCCGGCAGGACCGCCTAACGCGGGAAACGGGTCGCCGTCTGCGAGGACGAAATCAGGGTGTTGTAGTCGTTCACGATCCAGGTTGTGTCGATACGGCCGCGGCGTGCGTCACCCTTCGCGCGGCCGAGCTTCTCGCGGAACTCGCGTAGCTTGCCGAGCCAGGAAGCCGGTCGGCCCTCGAAGCCGGAGAAGGAGCCCGGCTCGGCCGTGGTATACTCGTCCATGCTCCTGACGGCCGAGGCATAAGTGGCGAGTGCGGCGTCGAAGGCCGGCAGGTCAACGATGGGCCTAGCTTCGCGCGGGAGCAGTTCCACCACCGGACGCGCTCGTAGCATGACGTTGGCGACGATCCAGCGCGCCTTGCGGCCTTCCTGCTTCTCGATCAGCGCGAGCTCTGCCTCGTCGCTCTTAAGCTTCTCACGGGCGAAGAGCGGTTCGAGCTTCGCCCGTTCTTCCAGGAAGGCATTGCCGGCAGGCGCGAGCTTGCCGTGCAAAGTCTTGCCCTCCGCCATCTTGTCGACCTTGTAGTCCGCCCGCTCGTAATAGCCGTTCGCCTGCGCAATCAGCGGGGCGAGCGTTTCATAGGCCGCGACGTACGGTGGGATGGCCGCGTCGAGCTCCGCCATGCGTGGTTCCGCACTCACGGCCGCCTTCGCCTTCGCGATCTCGTCGCGCACGTCATAGAGTGAGTAGAGCCCGTACACGATGCTCTCACGACCTGTCGGGCCGGTCTGCATGTTCACCCAGCTTCCGTAACGCGCCATCGACTCCGAAGCGCGGAGCGTCCGGTTCAAGAGCCCGACATAGGCGTTCAGCTTGCGGATGACGGCCTGCGAGGCGACCGTCTCCGGACCGGCGGGGACCGAGGTCTGCGCAAAAGCCGGAACGCAGCCCATGAAGACGGCCAGGAACACGGCGCGTCGCGTCGGGAAGGTCATTGGATAGCCCCTCGTGATGAGGCGGGTGGGTAGCATTCCAGCCGCACGACCGAAAGCGACGGCAGACGGTCGTGCGGGTCACGGCTGCGGAGCCTAATTGTCAATAAACACGAAGTTTTACCCCGGCGGATCTCTATCTAAAGACCCGAAATTCTAAGAAATATCAAATCGAGGCAGGGTCAAACTCGGTGCCTATCATGCTTTTCTACAAGCATGGCCAACTCGCGCTGGTTTCAAGCTGCCTGAAAGGCGCCACCGGCCTGCGATACGAAGGGCTGCACCAACACACGACGACCGCTGAGGTCGTGCACGGTGACGCTCCACTCCGACCATTCCTCCTGATCATCGAGTTCGTCCATGACGCTTTTGGCGACCGCCACAGCCCGACGCATCAGGCGTCCGGGGCAACGCACATCCTTGCCAATGGCATCGAGAACGAGGGCGTAGCCATTGGTTGCGTGAAAGCGGTAGCGGGCCATGATCTGCAAATCCCCTTCGCAGCACCTTCCGAAAACGCCTCAGTTCGCGTTATGTTCTATATGAGGGTAGCCGGTGAAAAAGGGCAAGGCTGCGTGTCGGTGCGCAGCCCGTCGTCCGGTGCTTCAGGGGCGGGAATGCCGAACGATACAGCACCCTTGACCGAACCTGTCGCCGTCGCTCGGAAGATCATCCACATCGACATGGATGCGTTCTATGCGTCCGTCGAGCAGCGCGATGATCCGGCCCTGCGCGGGCGCCCCTTGGCGGTCGGCGGATCACGCGAACGCGGTGTCGTGGCAGCGGCGAGCTACGAGGCACGGGTGTTCGGCGTTCGGTCGGCAATGCCCTCGGTCACCGCCCGGCGGCTCTGCCCCGACCTCGTCTTCGTCAAGCCGCGTTTCGAGGTCTACAAGGCGATCTCCGCCGAGATCCAGGCGGTGTTCGCCGAGCACACCCCGACCATCGAGCCGGTGTCTCTCGACGAAGCCTACCTCGACGTCACCGAGAACCTCCAAGGGCTCGCGACCGCCACCGCGGTTGCACGGGCCATTCGGGCGGAGATCCTGGCTCGCACCGGCCTCGTGGCCTCTGCGGGTGTCTCCTACAACAAGTTCCTGGCGAAGGTTGCCTCCGACTACCGAAAACCGGACGCCCTGTTCGTCATCACCCCGGCCATGGGACCAGCTTTCGTCGAGGCCTTGCCCATCGGACGCTTCCATGGCGTTGGCCCCGTGACGGAGGCCAAGATGAAGCGCCTTGGCATCCTCACGGGCGGCGACCTCAAGGCACGCTCGCTCAGTGAACTTCAGGCCATCTTTGGCAGCTCGAGCGGCTACTACCACAACGTCGCCCGGGGCATCGATCACCGACCCGTTCGGGCACATCGCATCCGCAAGTCGGTGGGGGCGGAGAACACCTTCTCCGAGGACACCACCCAGTTCGCCGTTCTCAGCGAGCGGCTACAGCCGATCCTCGACAAGGTCTGGACGGTCTGCGCGAGCAAGGGCGTCGCCGGCCGCACCGTCACCCTGAAGGTAAAATTTTCCGACTTCGAGCAGATCACCCGGGCGCGTTCCCTCACAATGCCGGTGGAAAGCCGCGAATCGCTGGCGGAGATCAGCCTCGGCCTGCTGCGGGACGTGTTTCCCCTACGCCGCAGCGTGCGACTGATCGGGGTGTCGCTATCCGGGCTGCGACATGGCGCGGGGGAAGAGCCACGTCAGCTTGGCCTTGCCCTGTAGCTGAGGGGCCGTGAGACAGCCGCTGCTAAAGCTTAGGCAACCCTCCGCCCGCCGCCTGCGCTACTGCGCGTCCGCTTTCGGCGTCGAGGTTCGTCCGATCACCGCCCGCATCGGATCAGTGGGTCCACCTTCCGGCAGTAGCACCCTGGCCTCAATCGCCGAGAACGCTGCGTGCTGCAGGTACAGTGCGATGAGCCGAGCATGATCATCCCCGCCGACGGCTCGCCAAATGGCCACCGCCTTCGTGGGGAAACAGCGGTTCGAGAAGGTGACGATCACGGGTGCGCCCGGCACCAGCACACGTGCGACCTCGCGCAGGACGGCCACGGGATCTTGTAGGTACTGCACCCCGACGCAGATCAGGGCGGCATCGATGCTGGCGTCGTCGAACGGCAGGATGGGGTCGGCGTTGAGGTCCTGCACAAAGTGCTGCGTCAGGCGTGCGTTGGCGGTGAGTTCTTCAGCGTTGAGGCCATGGCCAATTACACCCCCGTAGGCGACCTCTGCAGGCAGGTGGCTGATCCAACTCGACATCAGGTCGAGGATGCGGCCACCGGGCGGCAGTAGCGTGCGGTACAGGTCGGTCACGGCGTCGATGGCCGCGTCGTCGATATGCGTGACGAAGCGCGCCTGCGCGTAGAACAGCCCGTCCGGCGTGCGATCCTGCTTGGCGAAGGCTTCGGGAGGAAAGTTGGGGAGGCCGCTCATGATGGGCTCCATCGGCCGAGTCACCGCTCCGCACGCAGGCTCCCGACGAAGCGGCGCGCGACCTCCCGTACGGCTTCGTCGTCACGCTCACCATCTGGCCCCTTATCCCATAGATGGTCGAGGCTGGCATCGAGTTGATCGAGGAGCTCAGGGTGGTGCTGCGAGACAAAGCGGATGGTCCCGAAGAGCAGGTGCTCGATAGCCATCTCACGGCGTCGGGCATCGACGATTTGCACGGTGGGATCAGATGATTTCTCGGTCATGACGGTCAAACCGGCCGATGCGGACTAGGGTTCGGCATACCCTGTCGCCATGATGCCGCATCGGACTGTTCCGGGGCATGGCGCCGGTCAGGAGACTTTCTCGCCCGCCCGTCCGCTAGTGCGTCCGGCGAGTAGCAGCACCTTCGGTTTCCGCGCGACGGCGTGGGCCGCTACGTTCAATTTCAAATCCGGCCAGTTACGCTATCCTGCCGCTCACGCACCGGGCGGAACGCCCTGCCTGGCGTAAACGGAGCGGGCCTAACCATGTTTGACGAGTACGGTTTTCACCGCGGCACTGAGTTGGACGAAGCCGCGCTGCCCCCGCTCTATCATTTTGTCTACTGCAGCCGTGCCGCCGACGGCGTCGACGATGCCGAGGTCGGCCGCATCGTCGAGTCGGCCCAGCGACACAATCCCGCTCGCGGCATCACCGGGGTGCTGGTTTTCGGCAGCGGCGTTTTTTTCCAGTGGATCGAGGGGCCGGCCGTCCAGATACACAAGCTGATCGCGAGCCTGCATGGCGATCCGCGCCATTACGATATCGTCGCGCTGAGCCAGAGCGAGGAAAGGCGAGAGCGCCTTTATCCGAACTGGGACATGGAGAAGGTCGAAGCCGAGGACATCCGCCCGGTATTGCAGGACGCGCTCGAAAGCGCTGACGACAAGAACAATGTCGCGGCACTGACTCGGATGCTCGATCAACTCAATTCGGGGACGCTATCTTCGTTTGGGCGAAGCTGATCGGGCCCAGCGAGGTGTCAAGCGGCGAATGAAAGCCGGAGGCTAAGGACGAATGCCCGCTCCAGGCGAGAGCACCCGGAAGCTTACGAAGGAGGTTTTAGACATCTCGAAGAACGCTGCGCTCATTGGCGCGCAGCGGTACTTCGCGACAAAAATCGACTCGCCCCATAGCCTACACCATCGGACGGCCGTTCTCGTAGAGAAGCACCGCCTCATGCGAGACCGCTGCCGTAGTTTCTTCAAGGTAGGTGCGCTCAGCCATGCGGTGGGCACGTGCGCCCCCGAGGAAGTCCGCGCTGAGACTGCGACATAGCCTGGCTCAGTCCGCGACCAACGCGGCCGCCCAGAAAGCCGCGGCGCGGAAGGCAACAGGCACACGTGGCCAGCGTGTTCAGAACGGGGTCGGCGGTGATCATCGCGTGGTCCTCACGGTGCAGCAATGCGTTTGCGCAGAACCATGTCGCCTCGGAACAGAAACTTCTGGGCACGTTTGCCGGTGTCTACCTCGGTGGTGAACACGTTGCCCTTCGAGTCCACCGCAAGATTGTGGACCCAGTGGAAGTCGCCTGCCTGCCGGCCGTTGCGCCCGAAACGGCCGAGCACCTCGCCGGTGTCGCGGCTGAGAGTGCGGACTTCGTTGTTCGCTCCGTCTGCGTTGATGAGGTAGGTCTCGCGCTCGTCCGGCCATAAGGCGAGCTCCCACACCGCGCCGTTGGCCCGCGTGCCGCGCTCGACGAACATCTCCTTCACGAAGCTGCCGTCCTTGTGGAAGACCTGGATGCGGTTGTTGGTGCGGTCGCAGACATAGACTAGCCCATCCCGGGCGATCTGGACGCAGTGCACCGGATTGCGGAACTGCGCGGCCGGCGCAGCATCGGGATCGTAGGGACCGAGCTTCTCGTCGGTCGGCGGCTTTCCGTAGGCGCCCCACATGCGCTTGAACGCGCCCGTCTCGGCGTCGAACACGATGATCCGATGGTTGTAGTAGCCATCCGCGACGTAGAGTTCGTTGGTCTCGGGATCGACCTGCATCGCTGCGGGCTTGCCAAGCCGCGAGGTATCCTGGCTATCGGTCTGCTGACCCGCCTTGCCGATCTGCAGGACGAACCGTCCCTCCTGGGTGAACTTCAGAATCTGGCCGTCGGTGTCGCCATTGCCAGCCAGCCAGACAAACCCCCTATGATCGATGTGGATGCCATGCTCGTTCGTGGGCCAGTCGTAACCCTGGCCAGGGCCACCCCAGGACTTCAGCAGCGTCCCAGCTTGATCGAAGACGAGGACGGGCGGTGCCGGTTTGCAGCACCGGGTCCGCGGTGGATCGAGGCTTGCTGCCTTCTCGTCGTCGGTGAGTGTCCGCGGCCGCTGCACGACCCAGACATTGTCCGCCGCGTCGACGGCGACGCCGGCGGCCTGCCCCATGATCCAATCGTTCGGCAGACGTTTAGGCCAAGCCGGATCGACCTCAAAGCGGAGGGGCTCCTTTGCATGGACTGGCAGAGCGAGAACGACGGCGGCAACGGCCGCAAGGCAACGCAGCATGCGGGTTCCTCCGGCGATCTTGGTTCTGGCGTGATCGCTTTGTCTCGGCCCATAGGGCACCCATAGATAGGTTTCGTCCAGTTCCCCAGCTTTAGCTTTTGGCCGCATTGTTTTTACCAGCCCGTTCACACCCGCCTGATGTTCGCCTCGCGCCATTTTCCGCCCTTTGACAAAGCGGCGATGGCGCTACTCCAGCGATTTATTCCTGGCTTGGTCCAACATTGTCGGCAGCGAAGGCGTCCCGGACGCCAAGGGGTTTGGGCCATCCCTCGGTGCTGTCGCGGGCGGTCTGGCGTTCCATTTCTGAATTGATCTCGGCGCCGAGCAGGACGACGACAATGGAAAGCCAGATCCAGGACATCAAGCCAATGCCAGCGCCAAGAGACCCGTAGATACGGTTGTAGCTATCGAAGCTCGCCACGTACCAGGAGAACATTCCGGACGTGCAAACCCAGAGAAACGCTGCCAGCGTGCTGCCCCAGGTCACCCAACGCCATTTCGCTCGGCGCCTGCTCGGGCCGTAGCGATAAATCAGCGTCAGGCTCAGGCTAACCACGGCCAAAATCACTGGCCACCGGGCCACGGACAGAATGGTATCGGCCACCCCCCCGAACCCGAAGCGCTCCATGATCGCCGGAAGGACGACCACCACGCTGATCGTCAGGAGGAGAAACGCCGCGCCGCCGAGGGTGAATAGGAAAGTCGTGGCGTAGAACCGGACCAGGGTCCGATCCTCCCGTTCCCGGTAGATGACGTTGAGGGCATCGAAGAGGGCGCTGACGCCAGAGTTTGCACTCCATAGGGCGATGAGCAGGCTGATCGTCGATGTGAGGCTCAGCGACCCCGTGCTGCGAGCCGCGATCCGCACGAGCTGCTCGGAGAGCAGTTCGAGCGCGGCGGCAGGGAGTATATAGGTCAGGAGGCCGACATGCTGGCTGATCACGTTGGGATCGGAAAACAACCCGTAGATCGAGACCACGGCGACGAGACCGGGAAACACGGCAAGCAGGGCGAAGAAAGCGACGCCGCCGGCGGTGGTGAGCACACGATCCTTCGGTAGAGCCCACAAGGCGCGCCACAGGATGTCCTTCCATCCTGCCTTCGGAATCTCGGATGGGCGGCTCGCATCGCGGCCCCGATCAGGTTCCCGCGCGCGCTGGCGTGCCGTTTCGAGGGTCGCTGTATCCTGGGGACGCGTGGCGACCGAGCGCCAGTCGTCGCCTTCATCAACGTCCTGAACCACGGCTACGACCCTGCGAGGCATCGGTACGAGTGATCGCGACGTGATCCTGACGACATCGGTTCAGCCGAAGTCGGAGCGGCGCTTCGTATCCGAGCCTACGGAAGTGTCGCCTACCGTCGCCCTTAATGGAAGCGGTAACGCCAGCCCTCCTCCAGCCTGCGCTCCTCCGCGCTCTCCTCCGGGACGGGATCCAAACGCAGCAGGATCATCGCAAAGCCTTTCTGCTGTAGGTACACCTGCTCGTAGAGGGACGGCGCGCGGAGGTCACGCTTCACATCGATCCAGAGATCGGGACTGCACGCGGCGATGTCGCTCGCGATGTTCGGCCGTTGCGAACCGCTGTGATAGAGCGAGCTTGTCGGGACCGGGCTGCCGACTGCGCAGATGATGGCTGGAAAGGAGAGGCTGCGGTAGCAGCGTTGCACCCGGCCGTTGCCCGCCACGACAATGGCGATCCGCGCGGGGTGGTACTGTACGTAGGACCGAGCCGCCGTCTCCTTGCCGACCGAGAAGTCGCGCGCGAGCGCAAGAACGTGTTGAAGATCGGGCTCGCGAAAGCCTGCCATGGCCCCTCGTAGCAGGTGCGGGGGCATCAAGATGAGGGTGGCGAAGCGGTTGGCCTCGACCTCCCTGCGCTGCCGCTGATCGCCCTCTTTCGCGTTGACGCGTAGCAGGTCAGAACTCTTGCACTCGAACCGGCCGGGCTGATCCGGGACGTGGTGCCCCATGAGAAAGTGGCCGAGTTCGTGCGCAATGGTGAAGCGGCGACGCGGTTCGCCCCCGCGCTTGGCGAGGATGGATCCTTCAGACCGCTTCGCGTCGGTCAGGAGGACGCCCTCGAACTCGTTGGTGTCGAAGTCCTCGATCCTTAGGATGCCGAGGCGCGTGCACAGCTCCTGGATCGGCACGGGCACCGGAAGGTTCGGCTCGGCCTTTAGGATGCCTTTGACGAGCGCCTCCGGCGAGCCCGCGCCCGTGAGGTCTATCCTGCTGATCGGCATCCGCGCAGCCCCTTCCCGTCCCTGAGGCGATTCATAGGTCTACCACGCACCCGCGATCCCGAGACCGGACTGCAGGCAGTTCGTGCGGGCGCTCACCCAACTGCGCCATCGCCAGTAAAGGCCATGCCAACGTGAAGGGCGGTCCGTATCATCCAACGGCTTGGGGTAAACTGAAATTGCTGCCGCGCTTGCCAAGCTGGCAGGGCGGCGAACGCTAGGCCGAACAGCTTTTCCCGACAGCATGGGCCGGTGACATCGTGCTCAGAGGCTCGGCTTGCCTAGCCCGAGCTGCGCGTGCGCCTCGGCGGGCGTCATCATCCGAATGGCTTCCTCTGAGAAGCCAAGCTCCCGCAACTTCGCCCGTTGCTGGTTCGTAATCATCAAAGACACGAGAGGAGTTGACGCAAGCGAAACAGCGACACCGTTCGGCCGGGCATCCTCAGCTTGGCGCAGGCAATCGAGGAACGCTTCCTCTGCCGCCGCCTGATCGAGGAGCGTTCGGAGGTAATCGTCAGTCCCTACCATCGCCGATCACTCCCGTTAATTCCAAATTAACCGCCCCCTTCGTCTGAACTGCTTCGAAGATAGGCCCGAAACGCGTCTCCTCGTAGCAGCAAAATCGTATACTTACATCGCATCGATGATAGGCCTTTTCAATTTTACTTCTAGCAACGCAGGACTTCGAACCCTTCACGCATGCGAAAAGCTCGCCGACACATCATACTCGCCATACTGATCTCCAATCGACCGGTGCGAGTGGCCGGTGATCGCATCTGCAATGTTGGGTGCAAGGCCATGATTTCGCGCCAAGGTTTTGAAACGATGCCGCCAAGAGTGGCTCGGTGATAAGCGCACGTCTGTGATACCCGGATCCCTGACCCACCGTCCTAGGATCTTAGTGCCATTACCACCGCACTTGCCAAACTTGTCCGGTCGGGATTTGCGAAAAGCGCGCCCGAGTCTTGCGCGCGAAGTCTTGCGCGCGAACGAAGTCGAGGAACCCCGCAACAATTAATGCCGAATGCAACGACGCCGTCCGTTCCGAACCGACCGTCTTCAACGAGCCCGCCTCGGCGTCGAAACGCATCGTCGGGACGCCTTCGATCTCCCCTATGTCCTCGACACGCAACTGGCAGACTTCGGACAGCCGGGCGCCCGAGTAGGCGCATAGCCACGGTATCCACCGGCGAACCGGATCGGCTTCCCTGGCCGCCGCCTACAGGATCGTGAGAGCCTCCTCTTCTGTAAAGCTGCGGATGCCCTGACCGGCTTTCTTTTTGGCGCTGATGCTGATTCCAGCGGCGGGGTTGCTCGGTAGCCGCCGGTTGCTGACACCCCATTGAAGGATCGTACGCACCGGCGCGAGCTTGGCATCATTAATCGTCTTCGGCTTGCGGCCCGCGGCAACAAGGTCGTTTTTCCAGGCAATGACGTTTTCGGGGGTGACCGCCGCAGCATCGACGTGGCCGACGAATGCCGCAAAATCCCGAATCACCCGCCCCCATTCGTAGAGGGTCTTCTCGGTCGGGCTGCGCTCGGTAGCCCAGCCCTTCACGAGTTCGTCGAAGGTCACGGATGAACGTGCCGGCGAAGCTGAGGTCGGCGCCGCGCCTCGATGCATCGAGACTGGCGCCCCGAGGGACGGTCCGTCGAACTCACCCCGCGCGTAGCGTGCGAGGGTCATGCTCGCACGCTGCACGGCCGCGGCGATGGCTTTCGCGAGCTTGAGGTGATCCTCTTCGTCGACGATGAGACCCTGACGCTTGAGGACGGCAGTCGCTTCCTGAAGGCACCATTCCTCCATCGCGGATGAGGGCACGGCCCAGATCGACCCGCTATGACCAGCCCCGACGCCGCGGCGGCCACAGCTTGTCGCCCAGTTCGATGCGCCAGAAGGTCTGCCGGCTCGGCTCCTCTCGATAGTGGCCGATCCAGCGCTCGTAGAGGGGGGCAGCGAGTTCATGCGCCTCGCGCTCGCTCAGGGAGCGTGGCCCCACCCGCAACGCTGCCCACCGCTGCTCGAGCGCCACAAGGGCGACGGCGTGCAGCCGCTTCTCCTCCACGGGATCTTTGGTGCCAAGGCTTACCTTCTCTTCGCGCTTGCTAACGAGCGCGCGCAGTTCGAGCGGCACGGCACGGCACGGCACGGCACGGCGAAGGTAGTAGGAGGCGGTCTTGGGATACTTCTAGGGACGCGTCGTCATCAACGCCATTGTACCACCCGTTTGTACCAACCGGGCAGTGTAAGTCCCTGATTTTGCTATTTCGTTCTGCGGATCAGCGGCCTAGCCAGCTGATGGTGCCCAGGAAAGGACTCGAACCTTCACCTCTTGCAAGACTGGTACCTGAAACCAGCGCGTCTACCAATTCCGCCACCTGGGCCCGTCAGCCGCATCGCGGCTGCCGTCGTGGGTCGTTTAGGCGGGGCGGCCCACGACGTCAATCGGGATTTCGGGGTTTTGCCTCAGCGACCGGTCCAGTCGCGGATGTCGACGAAGCGGCCGGCCACCGCCGCCGCCGCCGCCATCGCGGGGGAAACCAGGTGCGTGCGGCCGCGGTGGCCCTGGCGGCCCTCGAAATTGCGGTTCGAGGTCGACGCGCAGCGCTCGAACGGGCTCAGCCGGTCGGCGTTCATGCCGAGGCACATGGAGCAGCCCGGCTCGCGCCAGTCGAACCCCGCCTCCTTGAGGATGCGGTCGATGCCCTCGGCCTCGGCCTGCGCCTTCACGAGGCCCGAGCCCGGCACCACCATGGCCGAGACGCTCGGGTGGACCTTGCGGCCCTCCACCATCCGGGCGACCGTGCGCAGGTCCTCGATGCGGCCGTTGGTGCAGGAGCCGATAAAGACCCGGTCGAGGGTGATGTCGGTGATCCGGGTGCCGGGCGTGAGGCCCATGTAGTCGAGGGCCTTCTCCTTCGATTGGCGCTTGTTCTCGTCGGGGATCGCCGCCGGGTCGGGCACGGCGCCCAGGACCGAGACCACGTCCTCGGGGCTCGTTCCCCAGCTCACGATCGGCGGCAGGGCGGCGGCGTCGAGGCGGACCTCGCGGTCGAAATGGGCGCCTTCGTCGGTGACGAGGCTTTCCCAATAGGCCTGGGCCCGGTCGAACAGCGCGCCGCGGGGCGCCTTCGGGCGGCCCTTCACGTAGGCGTAGGTGGTGGCGTCGGGCGCCACGAGGCCGGCCCGCGCGCCGCCTTCGATCGACATGTTGCAGATCGTCATCCGCCCCTCCATCGAGAGGGCGCGGATCGCCTCGCCGGCGTATTCGATGACATAGCCTGTGCCGCCGGCGGTGCCGATCTCGCCGATGATGGCCAGGATGATGTCCTTGGCGGTCACGCCGGGCGGCAGGGTGCCGTCCACGGTCACGCGCATATTCTTGGCCTTGCGCTGCAGCAGGGTCTGGGTGGCGAGCACGTGCTCGACCTCCGAGGTACCGATGCCGTGCGCCAGCGCCCCGAAGGCGCCGTGGGTCGAGGTGTGGCTGTCGCCGCAGACGATGGTCTGGCCGGGCAGGGTGAAGCCCTGCTCGGGGCCGATGACGTGGACGATGCCCTGGCGCCGGTCGAGCGCATCGTAGAACTCGATGCCGAAGTCGCGCACGTTCTCGGCCAGCGCTTCCAGCTGGATGCGGCTCTCCGGATCCTCGATCCCGAAGCTGCGGTCCGAGGTCTGGACGTTGTGATCGACCACCGCGAGGGTCTTTTCGGGATGGCGCACCCTGCGGCCGGCCACGCGCAGCCCCTCGAAGGCCTGCGGGCTGGTGACCTCGTGGACGAGGTGGCGGTCGATGTAGAGCAGGGTGGTGCCGTCGGGTTCGACGTCGACGACGTGGTCGTCCCAGATCTTGTCGTAGAGGGTGCGCGGGGCCGTCATGATCGTTGCGAAAGCCGTGTTGCGTGCCGGAATGGGATCGAGGTTCCTTAGTAGTGTCTCCGATGCGGTTTCGGAAGTGGCCGCACGGATGGAGCCGGGCTATGGCTGGCCTGCGGCCCCGACAGGCGGGGCCGGCAGGGACGGGACGGGAAACGTGCGAGAGCAACCGTGACGGCAGCCCGATCCATCGATCTCCTGCTCCTCAAGGCGATGCAGCCGAGCGTGATGGAGGCCCTGGCCGCCCGCTTCACCCTCCATCGCCTCGACCTCGCCGCGGACGGCGCGGCATTCCTCGCCGAAATCGGCCCTCGCATCCGAGGACTCGCGGTGGGCGCGCAGGCCCCCGTCGACGCCGCGTTGCTGGCGAAACTGCCGGCGATCGAGATCGTGGCGAGCTTCGGGGTCGGCTACGACACCATCGACGTGCGCACAGCCGCGGGGCGGGGCATCGTCGTCACCCATACCCCCGATGTGCTCGACGAGGAGGTGGCGGACCTCACATTGGGGCTCCTGCTCGCCACCGTCCGGCAGATCCCGCAGGCCGACCGCCACCTGCGCGCGGGACACTGGCCGCAGCGCTCGTTTCCCCTCACCGCGACCCTGCGCGGGCGCCGGGTCGGCATCCTCGGCCTCGGCCGGATCGGCCGGGCGGTGGCACGGCGCCTCGAGGGTTTCGGCGTCGCGATCGCCTATCACGGCCGCAATCGGCAGGCGGGCGTCGCCTACGACTATCACCCCTCCCTCCTCGGCCTGGCGCAGGCCGTCGACGTGCTGATCGTCGTCGCCCCCGGCGGCCCCGCGACCCGGGGAATGGTGGACGCGGCGGTCCTGGCGGCCCTGGGCCCCGAGGGCATCCTCGTGAACGTCGCCCGCGGCAGCGTGGTCGACGAGGACGCCCTGGTCGCGGCCCTGACGGCGGGGACGATCCGCAGCGCCGGCCTCGACGTCTATGCCAGGGAGCCGCAGGTGCCGGCGGCCCTCGTCGCCCTCGATCAGGTGGTGCTGCTGCCCCATGTGGGTTCGGGCACCGACCATACCCGCGCGGCGATGGGCCGGCTCGTCGTCGACAACCTGCTCTCCTGGTTCGACGGGGGCGGCCCCCTCACCCCGGTTCCCGAGACGCCGTGGAGCGAGACCACCGTGAGGACACGTCCATGATCCGCATCGGCGCCACCGTCCTGGCGGCGGGCCTCGTGCTCGCCGGCCCGCTCCATGCGCAGGACGCAACGGCACCGGCGGAAGCCGGGGCGCCCGCCTTCGTTCCGAGCCTGCCCCAGACCCTGGCCGGCGTGCCTGGAACCTGGGACCTGTCGCGCGACGCCAGCACCCGCCGCTGCGTGCTCACGCTGTCGGCCGCCAGCGGCGAGGCCGGGCGCCGGCTCACCTTCCCGGCCGGCTGCCGGCGGGCGCTGCCGGTGCTCAACCGGGTGGCCGGCTGGCTGTTCACCGAGGATGCGATCCGGCTGGTGGACAAGGACGTGCGCCCGGTCCTCGCCTTCAAGCGCCGGTCGGACGCGCGCAGCTACGGCGCCGGCCTGGAGGACGGCGAGGCCTACAGCCTTGTGCCCCTGCAGATCGCGGCCACCGGTGCGGCGGAGGCCGCCGCGATGCCGGCGGCCGCGCCGCAGAACGGCCCGCGCGATCCCCTGGCGCGGCCTGCCGGGGCTAGCGGGCCGGAACCGGCGCCGGGCCTCTACGCCCTCGACCGGTTCAAGGAACAGGATGTCTGCCGCGTCGAACTGCTGGCGGGAGAGGCGGCCAAGCCCGCCCCGGTGCGGCTCGTCGAAGGTTGCCGCGACACCGGGATCGCGGTGTTCGATCCGGTGCTGTGGCAGGCGGGGCAAGGCCGCATGACACTGCGGGCCAAGCGCGGCCACACGGTCGAGCTCGTCCCGGTCGGCGAGGGCCGCTGGCGGCGCGACCCGGACGTCGGCACCACCTTCGTGCTGCGCCGGGTCGAGCCCTAAGCCGGTTTCGAGCCTCAGATCATCGCGGCCGGATCGGCATCCGTCCGGTCACGATCGCTGCGGCGGGGACGGCGGTCGAGGAGCGAGCGCCCGATCGCACGCAGGGGCGCGGTGAGGCGGCGGGCATCCTCGGCCCGTTCCATCAGCCGCTCGCCGCCGCGGATCTCCTTGTCGAGGCGCGCCATGGTGCGGGCGAGCGCCGGGTCCTCGTCGTCGAACCAGGTCTCGACGGTGCGGGCGAAGGCGATGACCACGCCCTGGAGCTTGAGGCGACCGAGCGGCCCCTCGGTGTTGATGCCGGCCGCCGCCAGCATGTAGCGGTGGGAATTGAGGGCGACGCCGTTGAGGGCCAGCATCGAGAGCGGGTCGCCGCGCAGTGCATAGGCGATCCGGCGCAGGGCCGGCTTGTAGGGGGTCATCGCGTCGAGGCGACGCATCAGCACGTCGAACAGGCGCTCGCGGGTCGGCTCCTCGGCCAGGTCCGAGGTGTCCGCGTCAAGGACCGCGTGGTCGATCATCCGCGAGAGGCCACCGAGTACGGCCCCCTTGGAGGGGAACAGGTCGCGCAACTCGGCGAGGGTCATCCCGGCTTCCCGGGCGATGTCGCCGACCTCGATGTCGTTCCAGGGCTGCTCGGCGGCGAGCCGCATCAGCGCCTCGACAGCCTCCTCGCGCTTGGGAGACTTCGGTTTTCCGGCGTCGCGCCTGGACGCCTCCGGTTTCGCGGCGGTCGCGGGACCGGCAGACGTGAGGTCCGTGCCGTTCTGGCGGGGCGAGGCGTCGTTGTCGTCCATGGCTGTCCGGTCCTCTTCCAACGCCCCTCATCTAAGGCGCGAGCCCGGTTTGGGTTAGAGGGCTGCGACGCCGCTTTGGCCCGCGATCGAACGCGGACGGGCGGTCAGCGCCGCGAATCCGGCGGAGCGGTCGTCAGCCCGACAGCTCGCCGGCCCGGCGCGCGGCCGCGGCCACCGCCTCGCGCATCAGGGCGGTGAGGCCGTCCTCGCGCATCAGGACCGCCAGGGCCTCGGCGGTGGTGCCGCCGGGCGAGGTCACGTCGCGACGCAGCTGCGAGGCCTCGCGCGGATCGGCATCGAGGAGGGCGCCCGCCCCCGCCACGGTGGCGCGCGCCAGGCGCCGGGCCATGTCCTGCGGCAGGCCCGCGGCGCATCCGGCCTCCGCCAAAGCCTCGACGAGGTGGAACACATAGGCCGGGCCCGAACCCGAGACGGCGGTGAGCGCATCGATCAGCGCCTCCGCCTCAAGCCATTCGACGAGGCCGACGCAGGCGAGGAGCGCATCGGCCTGGGCCCGCTGCAGGGCGGTGACCCCGGCACCGGCGACCGCGCCGGTGGCTCCGCGCCCGACGCTGGCGGGCAGGTTCGGCATCGCCCGCACCACCGCATCGGTGGGCAGCCGCGCCATGAGGTCGGCGATGGTCTTGCCCGCCAGGATCGAGAGGACCAGCGTCCGCGGCCCCACCAGCGGCGCCAGCCCGGGAGCCGCCTCGGCCAGCCCCTGCGGCTTGACGGCCAGCACCAGGACATCGGCCGGCGCCGAAGAGGCGGGATTGAGGGCGAGACCGTGCTCGGCGCACAAGGCGGTCGCCTCGGGCGAAGGCGAGGGATCGATCACCACGGTGCGGGCCGGATCGAGGCCGGCGCGCAGCCAGCCCGCCAGCATCGCGCCACCCATCTTGCCGGCGCCGACGAGGGTGAGGGAGGCGGGCAGCATCGCGACGGTCAGGCCTCGCCCTCGGTCTCGAACAGGACGGCGTCGAGGGCCTCGCGCGCCGGCTTGCCGGCCCAGATCACGAACTGGAAGGCCTGGTAGTGGCGCTCGCAGGCGTCCACGGCCGACTTGAGCATCATCGCGCATTGGGCCTGGGTCGGCACGGCGCCCCCCGTCAGCAGCAGGGAGTGGCGGAACATCACGACGCTGTCGGTGGACCACAGGTCGAAATGCCCGATCCAGAGCTGCTCGTTGATGAGGGAGACGAGGTTGAGCACCTCGGTCCGCCGACGCTCGGGGACCTTGATGTCGAAGGCGGAGGCCACGTGCAGGGCCTCGACGTCCTCGATCCAGGTGAAGGCGACGTGGTAATCGGCCCAGCGCCCGGAGACGGCCACCGACATCTCGTCGGTCTCGGCACGGTCGAAGATCCAGTCGCGCAGGGAGGCGAGCCGCTCGACGGTGTCGAGGGGGTGCTCGTTACGGTCGTGAGTTTCGATATGCAGGAGGGTCATGGCGGTCCAGTTTGGCGATCCGGCGGGATCGTCGAGACGTGTTGAGACCAGCGGCGACGGCATCGCCGTCCTGCACCGCAGCCTGACACTGCAGCGCAAGATTTAAGGCGACAAAACCAAAGCTTAGACGGTCACGGCGGTGGCGGTCGGGGTCGGCGAATCAGTGCGTTCCCGACTATAGACCGGGCCAGACTCCCGTTTCAAAGCGGTCGGCGCGGCGCATGAACAGGAAAGCGACGGTCCACCGTTCCTTCCTGTGCACAAGCGCCTGCGCCACTCCACCCCGCGACGGGGCCTTGCGTCACAGTGACTCGGTGGCTCCGGGCGCCGTGCGGACCGGCGCCGACACGCCTTCCAGGGCGGCGACTCGGGCGGCCAGGGCGTCGTTCTGGCTGCGCAGGGCGGCCACGAGGTCGCGCAGGACGTCGACCTCTTCGCGCGAGGCGATGTCCATGTCGCGGATCAGGCGCTCGACCTGGGCCTTGAACACCGTCTCGGCCTCCCGACGCACGCCCTGCGCGGCCCCGGCGGCATCGGTGGCGAGACGGGCGAACTCATCGAAGAGGCGGTTTGAGGGCGGCATCGTCGTCTCCTGTCGGGTCGAGGAACCGCACCGGGCCAGGAAGGCGGCATCGGAATCGGCGTCAGGCCCGACATAAGAATCGCGGGCACGCAGGGCAATGCGCGCCGGGCATTCCGCCGGGATCGTCCAGGCGGGGCCAGGCGAGACACACACGCTTACAATTTCGCCGCGTCCCCGGCCTTCGACAGCCGGGCGGCTCGCGGCATAACCTCGAGGTTCCGATCGTCAGGATCCGCCCCGGCCACCCCATGAACGCCACCGCCACCCCCCACATCCTCGTAGTCGAGGACGACCGCGAGATCAGCGCCCTCGTCGCCCGCTACCTGCGCGCCAACGACTGCCGGGTGACCCTGGCCGGCGACGGGCGCGAGATGGACCGGCGCCTGGCGGATTCGCGGGTCGACCTCGTGGTCCTCGACCTGATGCTGCCGGGGGAGGACGGCCTGTGCCTGTGTCGGCGCATCCGCCGGGAATCGGCGGTGCCGATCCTGATGCTGACCGCCAAGGCCGAGGAGATCGACCGCATCATCGGTCTCGAGATCGGCGCGGACGACTATCTCGGCAAGCCGTTCAACCCGCGCGAACTCCTGGCGCGGATCCGCGCCATCCTGCGCCGCGGATCGGCCGGCGAGACCACCGAGGAGGGCGTGCGGCGCCTGAGCTTCCTCGGCTGGACCCTCGACGTCTCCCTGCGCCAGCTCCTGAGCCCGGAGCAGGCGCGGGTGGCGATCACGGGGGCGGAATTCGACCTGCTCCACGCCCTGTGCATGCGCCCGGGCCGCGTCCTGTCCCGCGACCAGCTCCTCGACCTGACACAGGGGCGCGCCGCCGGCCCCTACGAGCGCAGCATCGACGTCCTGATCAGCCGGATCCGGCAGAAGATCGAGGGTGATCCGCGCAACCCCGAGATCATCCGCACGATCCGCTCGGGCGGCTACCTGTTCACACCGGAGGTCGAGCGCACCTGAGCCCGAGGTCGGATTCGGACATCTCCCGGCTCACACCTTGTCCGGTCGATCACTTCGTGATGCGGACATGGGCTTGGCTCTGGCGCCGCAGGGGCTCGGTGATCCGGGTCCCGCTTCATCCAGATGGAAACCGTATCAATCCGCAAATCCACCGTCGGGGTTCAGCCCCTCCACCGCGGGCTTGGGCCGGCGCGGACGCGGGGTGGCGCTGGCGCTCGGGGCCGCGGCGGTGGCCGGGCTGACGCCCAGGCGGGTCGCCAGGGCGATGGCCCGGCCTTCCGAGATCCGGACGTGGCAGAAGCCGTGGCTGCCCTCGCGGGCGTAGTTGCGGCAGATCTGCTCGCGGTCGGAGGAGAACGCCGCCTGCTCGGTGACGATGGGCCGGACGTCCTGGCCGCGCGCGCGCTGCGTCATCACCTTGTAGTTGTCGCGCACCGCCTTGTCGGCGACGCCGCGGGCGGTGTCGAATTCGCCCGAGCGCGGGATCAGACTCGCGGCTCCCGGCCCCCACAGGCCCCCAGGCGTGGTCGCGCAATCGGCCGCCGCGAAGGTGCAGACCGGGCCGCCCGACAGCGGCGTCACCAGGACCGCGCCATCCAGCACCTCGAAGCGCAGGGGGCATTCGCCCCCCGCGACCTCGAACCGGGCGATGCCGTCGGTCCTGGCCTCGGGGGTGAGGGTGACCGGAGCGCCGTCGTTCAGGGGCACCTTGCAGGTCTCGGCCGCCTGAGAGACCTTCGTGCCCGGAAGGGTCGCGCGCACCACGATGGCGGAGCCCGAGCGTTCGAGCTTGAGGCTGCCGCCCGAGCCGTTGCGCATCAGCTCCTGGCCGAAGACGTTGTCCTCCGCCGGGACCTTGAGCATGACCGGCTTCAGGGGAGCGGGCGCGGGCCGGGGCGCATCGGTGCCGGGTTCCCCCGGCGCGCCCGCCGGTGAGGGGTCGCCGGCCGGGGCCTGGGCCGGCGGCGCGGTCGGCACCCCGCGCGGCGGCACCGGCGGCTTGGCGGCCTTGCCGATCCCGAACAGCTCCTCGAAGAACGATTGCGCCGCCGCCGTCCGCGGCAGGGCGGCCAGGCCCGCGGGGACGAGGCTCGCCGGCATCAGGGCCGCCAGGAGGAGAACGCGGGTGGAACGCATCGAAACTTTCCGGCCGCCGGCCGTCGAGACTTGAAATGTCGGCGACAGACTAACACGTCGTCGGCTGGCCGAACGTGGCGTTCCCGCAACAGGTCGATCCGTCGGACGAAGACGTGGTTCGTCTTCGACTTCTACAGGATCGCCGGGGAGGCGACGCCGGAACATCGGCGGGCCGTCGTCTTGCGGCTCCGCATCCACCTTCTTATATCCGGCGGGGCGCGGGATTAAGACCCGGATCGGGCCGTTTCGGCCCTGCGATCCGGGCCCGACTCCGGTCTTACGACATTCAGTTTGCACCGCCATGGGCCGAGCTGCTCCGGGGCTCGGCGGTCTGCTTGCAGAGCATCACGAGAGGGATCCCACCATGGGTAAAGTTATCGGCATCGACTTGGGCACCACCAATTCCTGCGTGGCCGTCATGGAAGGCACGCAGCCCAAGGTCATCGAGAATGCGGAAGGCGCGCGCACCACGCCTTCCATCGTCGCCTTCACCGACGACGGCGAGCGCCTGGTCGGCCAGCCGGCCAAGCGCCAGGCGGTCACCAACCCCGAGCGCACCTTCTTCGCGATTAAGCGTCTCGTCGGTCGCACCTACGACGACCCGATGACCCAGAAGGACAAGGGCCTCGTGCCCTACACCATCGCGCGCGGCGACAACGGCGACGCCTGGGTCGAGGCCGACGGCAAGAAGTATTCGCCCTCGCAGATCTCCGCCTTCACCCTGCAGAAGATGAAGGAGACCGCGGAGGCGCATCTCGGCCAGCCGGTGACGCAGGCCGTCATCACCGTGCCCGCCTACTTCAACGACGCCCAGCGCCAGGCCACCAAGGACGCCGGCAAGATCGCCGGCCTCGAGGTGCTGCGCATCATCAACGAGCCCACCGCCGCGGCGCTGGCCTACGGCCTCGACAAGAAGAAGGCCGGCACCATCGCGGTCTACGATCTCGGCGGCGGCACCTTCGACGTCTCGATCCTCGAGATCGGTGACGGCGTGTTCGAGGTGAAGTCCACCAACGGCGACACCTTCCTCGGCGGCGAGGACTTCGACAACCGCGTGGTCGAATACCTGACCACCGAGTTCAAGCGCGAGCAGGGTATCGACCTCACCAAGGACAAGCTCGCCCTCCAGCGCCTCAAGGAGGCCGCCGAGAAGGCCAAGATCGAGCTGTCCTCGGCCACCCAGACCGAGATCAACCTGCCCTACATCACCGCCGATGCGACGGGTCCGAAGCACCTCGCGCTCAAGCTCAGCCGCGCCAAGTTCGAGAGCCTGGTCGACGACCTCGTCCAGCGCACGATCGAGCCCTGCCGCAAGGCCCTCAAGGACGCCGGCGTCTCGGCCTCCGAGATCGACGAGGTCGTGCTCGTTGGGGGCATGATCCGCATGCCCAAGATCCAGGAGGTCGTGAAGGCCTTCTTCGGCAAGGAGCCCCACAAGGGCGTCAACCCCGACGAGGTCGTGGCCATCGGCGCGGCGGTCCAGGCCGGCGTGCTCCAGGGCGACGTCAAGGACGTGCTGCTCCTCGACGTGACCCCGCTGTCGCTGGGCATCGAGACCCTGGGCGGCGTGTTCACCCGGCTCATCGACCGCAACACCACCATCCCGACGAAGAAGTCGCAGACCTTCTCGACGGCCGAGGACAACCAGAACGCGGTCACCATCCGGGTCTTCCAGGGTGAGCGCGAGATGGCGGCCGACAACAAGATGCTCGGCCAGTTCGACCTGATGGGCATTCCCCCGGCACCCCGCGGCCTGCCGCAGATCGAGGTGACCTTTGACATCGACGCCAACGGCATCGTCAACGTGACGGCCAAGGACAAGGCGACGAACAAGGAGCACCAGATCCGCATCCAGGCCTCGGGCGGCCTTTCGGATGCGGACATCGAGAAGATGGTCAAGGACGCCGAGGCCAACGCCGAGGCCGACAAGAAGCGCCGCGAAGTCGTCGAGGTGAAGAACCAGGGCGAGAGCCTGATCCATGCCACCGAGAAGTCGGTGAAGGAGTACGGCGACAAGGTCTCGGCCGAGGACAAGGCCGGGATCGAGACGGCGATGACGGCGCTGCGCACGGCCCTCGAAGGCGAGGACGTCGAGACCATTAAGGCACGCACCACCGACCTGATGCAGGCCTCGATGAAGCTCGGCGAGGCCATGTACGCGGCCAGCCAGACGCCGGAGGGCGGCCCGGAGGCCGCGGCCGGCGCCGAAGCGAAGAAGGACGACGTGATCGACGCCGACTTCTCGGAAGTCGACGACAAGGACCAGAAGAAGCGGGCGTGAGCCCAAGTCCTGGCGCGGGACCGGCCGTCTGGCCGGCCCCGTTCTTCTCGATCATATCGTTGAGCGATGACGGCTTTGATCCCTGGGCTCCACGGCCCGGGGATCGGCCTGTGCGGACCTGAGGGCAGGCATGTCGAAGCGGGACTATTACGAGATTCTGGGCGTCTCCAAGACCGCGTCCGACGGCGAACTGAAGGTGGCCTTCCGCAAGCTCGCCATGGTCCACCACCCGGACCGCAACCCGGGCGACAAGGAGGCGGAGCTCAAGTTCAAGGAGCTCAACGAGGCCTACCAGTGCCTCTCCGACGGGCAGAAGCGCGCCGCCTACGACCGCTTCGGCCACGCCGCCTTCAGCCAGGGCGGCGCGCCGGGCGGCCCCGGATTCGGCAACGAGTTCGGCGACTTCATGTCGGACATCTTCGACAATTTCTTCGGCGACGGCCGGGCCGGGCCGGGTGCCGCGGCCGGGGGCGGGCGTGGCCGCGCCCAGCCGGGCCGCGAGCGCGGGGCCGACCTGCGCTACAACCTCGAGATCTCCCTGGAGGAGGCCTACGCGGGCAAGGCGGAGACGATCACGATCCCCACCGCCATCACCTGCGAGCCCTGCGGCGGCACCGGCGCCAAGCCCGGCTCGAAGCCGCGCCCCTGCACCACCTGCGGCGGCTACGGCCGGGTGCGGGCGGCACAGGGGTTCTTCGCGATCGAGCGGACCTGCCCGAACTGCCACGGACGCGGCGAGATCGTCGACGACCCCTGCGCCTCCTGTTCCGGCGCCGGTCGCGTCACCCGCGAGCGCACCCTCTCGATCAACGTGCCCGCGGGCGTCGACGACGGCCTGCGCATCCGGCTGGCCGGAGAGGGCGAGACCGGCCAGCGCGGCGGTCCGGCCGGCGACCTCTACGTGTTCCTCTCGATCAAGCCGCACACCTTCTTCCAGCGCGACGGCGCCGACCTGTTCTGCCGCGTGCCGATCTCCATGGTGACGGCGGCCCTGTCGGGCGACATCACCGTGCCGGTGATCGACGGCACCCAGACCCAGGTCCGCATCCCGGCCGGGACCCAGACCGCCAAGCAGTTCCGCATCAAGGGCAAGGGCATGCCGGTGCTGCGCTCTCGCGACGTCGGCGATCTCTACATCCAGGTCTTCGTCGAAACGCCCCAGAGCCTGACCAAGCGCCAGCGCGAACTCCTCCAGGAATTCGACCAGTCGGCCTCCGATGCCACTCACCCGGAAAGCGCGGGGTTCTTCTCCAAGATGCGCGATTTCCTGGGCGGTCTCGGCGGCACCGCACGCACGTGACGAGGGGCCGGATCAAATCGCCGCCTGCCACGGTTATGGCAGCGGCACCGATGCCATCGGGATGGCGCGCCGGCCCGGGCCTCGCTCGGCCCACGGCAGCTTGACTGTAGCGTGTCTTTCGTCGTCTAGCCTTTCTTTGTCGTTCGTCATGTGAGGACGTTGGGTCTTGCCGTCGCTTCGCCCTTCCGGTGCCAAATCCTCGACCGACAAGCGCTTCGCCGCGGCGCAAGCCGGCCGCGAGAAGCGCGATCCGCTGGAGGACGAGGCCCGGTTCCTCCGATCCTGGTTCGAGCGGCCCCTCGTCACCGGATCGGTGACGCCCTCGGGCAAGATGCTCGCCCGCACCATGGCGTCCTACGTCGATCCGCGCCTCGACGGCCCGGTGATCGAACTCGGTCCCGGCACCGGTCCGGTCACCGACGCCCTGGTCCGCCGCGGCGTCGCCCAGGAACGGCTCATCCTGATCGAGTACAACCCCGACTTCTGCGCGTTGCTGCGGCGGCGGTTTCCCCGCGCCACCATCGTCCAGGGCGACGCCTATGCGATCGCCGAAACGGCGGGGCCGCTCCTGGCCGAGAAGGCCGCCGCCACCGTGTCCAGCCTGCCGCTGTTCACCAAACCCCTGGAGCAGCGCCTCGGCCTCCTCAACGCGGCGCACGATCTGATGCGGCCCGACGCGCCCTTCGTCCAGTTCACCTACGCCCTCGTGCCGCCGATCCCCAAGCGTTGCGACGCCGGCAGCTACATGGCGAGCCGGTCCAACAAGGTCTGGCTGAACCTGCCCCCCGCCCGCGTCTGGGTCTATCGCCGCCCGTGAGGGACGAAGGTTCGGACCGTCGCGGACCGAGAAACGCCCCGGACGACGCCCCGGCCTGCGTACCATCCACGCCCGTTGCCGAACGGATCCTGAAGCCGGGCATCAGCATCGGTTCAGTCGCCGCTCCCTAGGGTCCGTCGCACACACCGGGATCGTCCCGGTGAACCGACCCGATGGAGACCGGCATGGCCTTTCGTGACCTGACGACCCGATCGCAAACATGGATGCTGGCCGCCGCGATCGCGCTCGGCGTGTCCGGCGCAGCGTCCGTCGGCGCCGAGGCTGCGCCGTTGGCGCCGGCATCGGCCCTGGTTCAGGATGCGCAGCCCGACGTGGTCCCGGTTCAGTATGGTTGGGGCGGCGGACATCGCCATCACCACCACCATCGCGGCTACGGCTGGGGCGGCGGTCATCGCGGTGACGGCTGGGGCGGCCATCGCGGACGCGGCTGGGGTGGGCACCACGGCGGCTGGCGCGGCCACCATCACCACCGCGGCCACGACGGTTATGGCTACGGCCGCCGCCGCGACTACTATTAAGCGACAGTGTTTTCCGAACCGCGCTTGCGGTAGGCACCTCCCGTAGGCGTTAGAGACGAAAACACCCGCGTCGGTTTCCCGACGCGGGTGTTTTCGTTTTCGCAGACCGGACCAGACCGGTCTGGCCGGGAATGCGTCAGCCGACGATCCCGCGCTTCTCGCGCTCGGCGGCGGTCGGCTCCGACCCGAGCAGGGTCCGTCCGGTCTCGGTGCCGAGGCCGGCGGCCGGCGCACCGGGGCGCGTCGTGCCGACGTCGTGGGAGCCCGTGCGCGTCTCGGTCAGGGTACCGCCGGTCCAACCTTCGGCCCGCCAGTTCTCCGCCCGGGTATCGAGGTCGATCGCACCGTGCTCGGACAGGAGCGCGGTGACGCGCGCGACATGCGCCTCCTCGGTCCGGACCGTGACGAGGGTGCCGCCGCGGCGCACACCCTCGGCATAATGCTCGGCTTCCGAGTCGCTCAAGCCGGCGCCGGTCAGGGCGCCGAGCAGACCGCCGGCCGCCGCGCCGACGCCGGCACCGGTCAGGGTCGCCACCAGCCAGCCGGCCGCGACGACGGGGCCGACGCCGGGGATCGCCATCAGGCCGAGGCCCGTCAGCAGGCCCGCGCCGCCGCCCAGCACGGTGCCGAGGGTGGCGCCGGTTCCGGCCCCATCCGTGGCATCGCCCTCGTCGGCGACGGCCTTGTGGGTGGTGCCGGTGGTGTGGTTCGTGGTGCCGGGGAGGCCGGAATGCCGGTCGTCGGTGTTGTTGGCGACGATGCTGATGTCGCCGTTGGGGACACCGGCCGCCTCGATGGCGTCCACCGCACGAGCGGCGGCGGCATAATCGTCGAACAGGCCTGTCAGGGTACGGGTCGCCATGGGATCAACTCTCTCTCGCTGGGGGAAAAGGGGACGGCTGCCGGCGCTACTGCGCGGCGACGTTGCCCTTGAAGTCCATGCCGATGGTCACCGGCTTGCCGGCATGCTCGGCGGTGCCGCGCCAGATGCCGGCGTCGTCCTTGCGCAGATCCTTGACGGTGCCGAAGCCCATCTTGGCGAAGCGCTCCTTCACCTGGGCCTCGGTGAAGCTGTTGGCGCCCGATTCGAGCGGCTGCCCGACGCTGCCGGTGGCGGCATGGGGGGCGCCGTCCTTGGTGGCCGGGGTCGCGGCCGGCGCCGTCATGGGCTTGGTCTCTGCGGGCTTGGTCTCCATCGGCTTGGCATCGGGTGCCTGTGCGAAGGCGGCCCCGGTGGTGATGAGAAAAGCGGCAGTGAGAAGGGGCAGGCGCATGGAAAGCTCCTCGGATCGATGCAGGTTGCTGTCTGTTCAAGCAGCTCGGAGGAGTCTTGGTTCCTTGTCTGGCCTCGCGCGGGGCGGCTCGGAGGGCGACCGTTAACGGTCCGCTAACCCTGAACCCGGCAAATCTTGCCGGGTCCGAATCCCGCGCAGCGCGGGTGCCGGATCCTCAGGAGCCACGATGAGCGAAGCGGCACCCCCCGCCCGGGTCGGCGAGTTCACCCGCCTGGCGATGCCGACGCGCGAGAACCTCAACGCCTTCTCCAAGCGCACCGACCTGTTCTTCGCCACCGCGGTGATGGGCATCCTGACGGTGCTGATCTTCCCGCTGCCGGCGTTCCTGCTCGACCTGCTCCTGGCGGTCTCGATCATCATTTCTGTGCTGATCATGATGACCGGCTTGTTCATCGACAACCCGCTCGAGTTCACGGTCTTCCCGACGCTGCTGCTGGTGGCGACCCTGCTCAGGCTCGCCCTTAACCTCGCTTCGACGCGGCTCATCCTCGGGCACGGCCACGAGGGCACGGCGGCGGCCGGCCACGTCATCGAGGCGTTCGGCAACTTCGTGATGGGGGGCAACTTCGTCATCGGGATCATCGTGTTCGCGATCCTGATCATCGTGAACTTCGTCGTCATCACGAAGGGCTCGGGCCGCATCGCCGAGGTGGCGGCCCGCTTCACCCTCGACGCCATGCCCGGCAAGCAGATGGCCATCGACGCCGACCTCTCGGCCGGGCTCATCGACGAGAAGGTCGCCAAGTCCCGCCGCGCCGCCCTGGAAGAGGAATCCTCGTTCTTCGGCGCCATGGACGGTGCCTCGAAGTTCGTGCGCGGAGACGCGGTGGCCGCGCTGCTCATCACCTTCATCAACGTCATCGGCGGCATCATCATCGGCGTCGCCCAGCAGGGCATGCCGTTCATGCAGGCGGCCAAGACCTATACCCTGCTCACCATCGGCGACGGGCTCGCCAGCCAGGTGCCCGCGCTCATCGTCTCCACCGCGGCCGGCATCCTCGTCTCGAAGGCGGGCGTGAAGGGCTCGGCCGACAAGGCGCTCGGCAAGCAGCTCGCCAACTACCCCAAGGCGCTCGGCATGTCGGCCGGCGTCATGGTGCTGATCGCGCTCCTGCCGGGCATGCCGATGCTGCCGTTCCTGGGGCTCGCCGGCGCCTCGGGCTACGCCGCCTGGAAGATCGCCAAGGTCGCCCGCGAGGCGCCGCCGCTGGACGCCGACGGCGCGCCGATGGACGCGGGCGCGGTGGCCGCCGCCCAGGCCGCCAAGGAGGAGACGGTCACCGACCTCCTCAAGCTCGACGACCTCAAGCTGGAGATGGGCTACGCGCTGCTGGCCATGGTCAACGGTCCCGAGGGCCAAGACCGGCTGACCGACCAGATCAAAGCCCTGCGCCGCCAGCTCGCCGGCGAACTCGGCTTCGTGATGCCCTCGGTGCGCATCCTCGACAACGTCCAGCTCGACGCCAACGCTTACGTGGTGCGCGTCAAGGAGATCGAGGCCGGCACCGGCCAGATCTTCCCCGGCCAGTTCATGGCGATGGACCCGATGGGCGGCCAGGTGCAGCTCCCCGGCCAGCACATGCTCGAGCCCACCTTCGGCCTCCCCGCCACCTGGATCGACGCGTCCCTGCGCGATCAGGCCCAGATGAAGGGCTACACCGTGGTGGATGCCGCCACCGTGGTCTCGACGCATCTGACCGAGATCATCAAGGCGCACGTCTCGGAACTCCTCAACCACGTCGAGGTGCAGAAGCTGCTGCGCGAACTCTCGAAGGACCACGCGGACCTCCTAAAGGAGGTGGTACCGAGCCAGATCGGCACGACGGGGATCCAGCGGGTGCTGCAGTTCCTGCTCGCCGAGCGGGTCTCGATCCGCGATCTCGGCGCCATCGTCGAGGGTATCGCCGAGGTGTCGGGCAGCGTGAAGAACCCGCGCGACATCGTCGAGCACGTCCGTGCGCGACTGGGCCGCCAGATCTGCGCGCAATACCAGGACGGGCAGGGGACGCTGCCGATCATCACCCTGTCGCCGGCCTGGGAGCAGGCCTTTCTCGACGCCATCGCCGGGGAGCGCGACGAGCGCTACCTCGCGATGCAGCCGTCGAAGCTCACCGAGTTCGTCAACACCGTGCGCGACCGCTTCGAGACGGCCGCGCGCATGGGCGAGATGCCGGTCCTCGTCACCTCGGTGCAGGCGAGGCCCTTCGTGCGCTCGATCATCGAGCGTTTCCGCCGCGAGACCGCCGTGCTGAGCCAGGCCGAGATCCACCCGCGGGCACGGTTGCGGACGGTGGGATCGGTCTGAGCGAGCGCCGGACCACAGGTCGCATCAGGAGTTCGCTAACCCTGATGCAGGGTTCGGTTCGCAACCCTGGCTCGCTAAGGTGTCGCTGGGTAATCGACGTGTCGGAGTCACCCGACGTTAGTGTTTCGCGGCGCCTGATGGTCGACAGCGGGCCAGGGTGGTCGACGGGGCACGTGTTCGATGTTCTTACGGGACGAGAAGGGTGCCGTGATCATGATCCTGGCGCTGGCTCTGCCGGCGTTGATCTTCGGCGTTGGCGGTGTGGTCGAGACGTCCCGCGGAATTGCTTACCGGCAGCGCCTGGCGAGCGCGGTCGAACTGTCGTGCACGCAGGGGCAGGCGTTCGTGAACGGACACAAGCGGCTCGACGTGACGAGCGCGAACGGCACCAAGACCTACGATTCCGATCTTGAGCGGATCAAGAACAACAACTTCGCCGCCAAGGCGATGGAGGACGTCGCCCCGGCGGCGCGCGCCACGAGCACCGACACCAACATAAACGTCACGGCGACCGGCGTCATGCCGCTGATCTTCAGCGGCGCCTTCGGCCAGGCCTCCATGAGCTTCACCGTCGCGCGGGACTGCGCGGTCAATTCGACGGCGGTCGCCTTCGCCGATCGCAACCCCTCGACCCTGCTGATCTCCGAATCCTTCGAGCAGCCCTCCCACACGGTCGCTCCCAACAGCTGGACCGTTCTCAAGAACGCGAGCAGCGAGTGGAACGGCTGGAAGGTCCAGAATGCCGGCATCGAGATCAACGGCCTGCGCGAACTGGCCAGCAACTCGATCCGCTTCGGCGACTTCTTCGCCGAGCTCGACAGCGACTGCAAGACGTCCGTCAACGCGGGCGTGAGCAACTGCCGCACGAACTCGGCGATGTCGCGCCTTCTCAGGCTCACGACAGGATCGTACCAGGTCCGATACTGGTATATCGCGCGTGAGCGCGACGCATCGCGTCCGGGTCAGGTGATCTGCGGCAAGACGAGCAGCGATGTCTCCTACTATCAGGTCAACGGCCAGACCAACCGGATCGAGTTGTTCATCGAGAAGGAGGGCGACTACACCTTCAACGCCAACAACATGGTCGACGTCTGCGTGCAGGCCGACAAATGGGTCGAGCGGGTGATCGATTTCACGGTGCCCGTGGAGGCGAACTACAAGATCACCTGGCGCGCGGCCGGCAAGGAAGATTCGTTCGGGGGGCTGATCGACTACCTCCGGATCTGCAAGAACGGCTGCCCCGGCTGAGGTCCTGTCCGATGTGTGGGGATCGGCGCGGGGATGTGGCGATGCAGGAGGCGGGAGACGCTTCGATGTCCCGTAGGGGTTCGATCCGGAACCGGCTGTCCGCGGCGGCCTTCGCGCGCTGCGAGAAGGGGATCGCCGCCCTGGAACTGGGGCTCGTCGCCATGCCGCTGACGATGCTGCTCGTGGGCATCCTCCAGCTCGTCGTGTTCCAGTACACCCAGAGCCTCCTGAGCAACGGCCTCTACGACAGCGCGGCAAGGCCCCCCGCTTCCGTGCTGGCGAGCGACCAGTCCCTCTTCAAGGGCGACCTGTGCGACAGGATCGTCATCATGGCGCGCGCGAGCTGCGTCGCGGCGGTCGTCGTCGAGATGGCGCGGCTCGATTCCGTCGCGACGACGGCGACGCCGATCACCGGCACGACCTTCTCCTCGGGCACGAGCCAGCAGGCGATCGTACTGCGCGCCGCGCTGCCGGTGACGCAGTTCGTCCCTTTCATTCCGGTGATGACCGCCAAGTCGTCCGTGGTGTTCAGGAAGCCATGAGCGTCTCACCTGCGCCGGTTCACCCGTTGGCCCGCCTGTTGCGGTCGTTCGGCCGGGAGACCGGCGGCGCGGTGGTGATCGAGTTCGCGATGACCGCCACCATTCTCCTCGGGCTGCTGGCCATGGTCGTCGACCTCAGCATGATGGCCGGGATCAGCCGCGACGTCGAACGGTCCTCGACGCAGATCGCGTCGCTGCTGGCCAGCTGCCCCTCGGGAGATTGCGCCACGAAGACGATCGATTGGTATTACGACCGCAAGGTCAACGCCCTGGTGCAATACCCGCAGGCCAAGGTGACCCTGATCCAGGCCAAGAAGGTCGGCGGCACCATGCTGCCCTGCACCGGGAGGGTGACCTTCATCGATCCCTCGGTGGCGGCCAAGGCGTCGCCGGTGTTCGCCGAGAACGACGAGGGTTTCATCGTGGTGGTGGAGGTCGCCTACCTCGCCTTCGTCCCCTACACGGGGGCGCTGATGACGCTGTCGACGGCCACCGTCGAGAACGTCACCGGCAAGGGCGCCGTCTTCACCTCGCAGACCTCGGCGGTGCGGACCTCCACCGGCTCGGCGAGCTGCTGAAGCCCGGCCTTCGTCCCGAGATGCGAGCGCCGCCGCCTCAGACCATTTCCAGTTGATCACTTCGTGATGTGGAAATGGGCTTCGCTCAGGCGCCGCGCGGGCTCGGTGATACGGTTCCCGCTTGATCCAAGCGGAAACCGTATCAGACCGGCGTCTTGCGGATGCGTGCGTCGATCGCCTTCGGATCGAGGCCCGGCGCGGTCAGCGGCGGGGCGGGTGCCGTCTCCACGGCGGGGTCGCCCTTGATGGCTTTGGCCAGGCGATTGCGCTCGTAGAGCAGCACGACGACGACGGAGATCAGGAACGGGATCCAGAAGTAGAACAGCCGGAACACCAGGAGGGCGGCGATGATCGACGGGCGCGCCACGTCCGGCATCGCCACCACGAAGACCAGCTCGAACACCCCGAGGCCGCCGGGCGCGTTCGACACCAGGGCCGCCGAGAACGAGGCGAGGAACACCGCCAGCACCACGAGGAAGCCCGGATTCCCGGCCTCCGGCAGGGCGAAGTAGATGATGCCGGCGGCCCCCAGCAGCTCCAGGGGCGCGGCGACGATCTGCCGGGCCATGATCTGCGGGCGCGGGTATTCGAGCTTGAACGACCGGATGGTCATGGGCTTGAGGCGCAGGAGCGAGCCGATGACGTAGAGGGCGACGAAACCGAGCAGGCCCGCGCCGAGGATGCGGGCGGTGGCCGGGTCGGTCAGCATCGACGGCATGTAGCCGTTGAGGCGCGTGAGGGTGTCGGGCAGGGCCACGAGGACGAGGCCGCCGAGCAGGATCGTGCCGAGGCCGAAGGTGAAGGAGCACAGGGCCACCAGCACCGCGACCTGGGCCGCCGACAGGCCCTTGGCGGTATAGGCCCGGTAGCGCACCACCGCGCCGGAGAACACCGAGGCGCCGATGTTGTGGGAGAGGGCGTAGGTGGTGAACGAGCAGACCGAGACGAAGAACCACGAGATGTGGCGCACGCCCAGATGCAGCAGGGCGATGCGGTCGTACCAGGCCAGCGCCGCATAGGCGACGAGGGTCGCGAGCCCGGCCAGCAGGAAGCGGTGGACCGGGATCTCGGCGAAGCTGCTCTTGATCTCGGCCACCGAGATGCCGGCGAGCTCGCGATAGAGCAGGTAGCCCGAGACGACGACGGCGGCGAGGCCGACGATCGGCCAGATGAAATCGCTGATCTTCTTCATGATCGACAGGTCGAGCCCCCTCACGCGGGCCCTCCCTGCACGACCGTGCCCGGCATCGCAAGCACGACCGGGAGCGGGCGAACCTCGGGAGAAAGCCGGCACGCCCCGGCTGATGTCACGCGATCATGACGCTTTCGTGCCAGCCCGGCCCGTGCGGCGGGCTGGCGCCCGCGTCAGGCGCGGATGCGCGACAGGCCGATCCCGTCCATGGCGGCCTGGTCGCGGATCGCCTCGGCGGCGCGTTCGGCGCTGCGCTCGCGGTCGTCGAGGATCTCGACCTTCTTGAGGTCCTCGAACGCCTCGCCGAGCTCGGCCTTGGCCTCGGCGAGCTGCCCTTCGAGGGCGGCGGCCGACTGGCGCATGTTGTCGCGGCGGCCCGCGGCGGCACGGGCGTAGGTCGGGTAGGCGAAATGCGTGACGTCGGAGATGCCGGCCCGGCTTTCCTCATGGGCGACCTCGCGGTCGAGCTCCAGCGCCATGCGGTTGAAGTCGGCCATCATCATCTCGATCTGGGTCACGCGGCGACGTTTCTCGTCCACCTGGAAGCGGCGGAGCCGGATCAGCGTGTCTCGCGATTTCATGGTGACCGTTCCACTGTTACGCAACTCGGCCGAGCGACGCCGGGGCGTCCTCGGTTCGGCTCGCGCCGAGCGCGGGCGGGTCCGTCATGGACCGCCCACGATCTCCGCCAGCCGCAGGTAACCATCCCCGATCGAAGTTGCTTCTTCCTTACCCTGACCCAGAAAAGCCTCCATTGCCGGCATCAGGCCGATCGCCTCGTCCACTTCGGGCGAGGCGCCCGAGCGATAGGCGCCGAGGCGAATCAGTTCCTCCATGTCGGCATAGGTGGATAAGAGCCGCCTGGCGCGCCGCACGGTGGGCAGATGGGCCGGGTCGCAGGCCTTCGGCATGGTGCGCGACACCGACCGCAGCACGTTGATGGCCGGATAGCGCCCGCGCTCGGCGATGCCCCGCTCCATCACGATGTGCCCGTCGAGGATGCCGCGCACCGCATCCGCCACCGGCTCGTTGTGGTCGTCGCCCTCCACGAGCACCGTGAACAGGCCCGAGATCGCCCCCGCCCCGACGCCGGGGCCGGCCCGTTCGAGCAGGCGCGGCAGCTCGCTGAAGACGGTGGGGGTGTAGCCCTTGGCGGTGGGCGGTTCCCCGGCGGCCAGGCCGATGTCGCGCTGGGCCATGGCGAAGCGCGTGATCGAATCGATCATGCACAGCACCTGCTTGCCCTGGTCGCGAAAGTACTCGGCGACCGCCAGCGTGACGTAGGCCGCGTTGCGCCGCATCAGGGCCGGCTCGTCGGAGGTGGCCACCACCACCACCGAGCGGGCGAGGCCGGAAGGGCCGAGATCGTCCTGCAGGAACTCCTGCACCTCGCGCCCGCGCTCGCCCACGAGGCCGATCACCGCCACGTCGGCGGCGGTGTAGCGGGCGAGCATCGACAGCAGCACCGACTTGCCGACGCCCGAACCCGCGAAAATGCCCATGCGCTGGCCCGCGCACATGGTCAGGAAGGTGTTGATGCAGCGGATGCCGAGATCCAGCGGCGGCCCGACGCGCTTGCGGGCGTGCGCGGGCGGCGGATCCGCCCGCAGGGGATAGATCGCGGGGCCGTGGACGAGGGGGCCGAGCCCGTCGATCGGCCGGCCGAGGGCATCGATCGTGCGGCCGAGCCAGGCCGTCGAGGGCCGGATCGCGCCCGCCGCTTCGTCGCGGACGATGGCCGGGCAGCCGCGGCGCACGCCCTCCAGCGAGCCGAACGGCATCGCCAGCGCCCGGTCGCCCTGGAACCCGATGATCTCGCAGGGCACGCTCGCCGCGCCGCCGGCGCCTTCCACGCTGATGTCGAGCCGCCCGCCCAGGCGCATCGCCGAGACCGGGCCCGCCACCTCCACGAGCAGCCCGCGGATGGCCACCACCCGACCGTAGGTCTCGAGGGGCGCGATCGCGTCGAGCGCCCGCATCACCGCCGACAGTCCGAGCCGGCCGGCACCGCGATCCGCCATCGTTTCCTCCGCCGCCATCGTTTCCTCCGCCGCCGACGGTTCCGCCGCGCCCCGTCGCGCAATCTTGTGCGAGGCTGGCAACGGTTCGTTTACCTCCCTCCTTAACACTGCCCTCATCGCGACGGCAGCGGTGGACGGGTCCTTCGACGAGGCTCGCCATCGCGGTCGTCAGATTGGTACGACCACCGTGGCCTTCCGGTGACGTGCCACGTGAAACGCTTTCGATAACAGACGCCTCGGTGCTTTTTCTCGGCCCGGCGGTCGGTTCTTTTCAGGTCTTGGATCGGAACAGACCGACAACGGATCGACGAACGGATGGCCGGTCCCGAATTCAGGGCTTGCCACGGAGAATCAGGTTTTGTTAACGATTAACGATTAGCGTTTGACGTCCAGGACGAGGGAACGTCCGCCACGGGCCGGTGGCGGGCGAACAGCGGGGGCTTGCCCAGACGCTGAGCACGGCCGGCTGTGCTGGGGACCGACGATGCGGGTACTTCTGATCGAGGACGACAGCGCAACCGCGCAGAGCATCGAGTTGATGCTTAAGTCCGAGAACTTCAATACTTATACGACGGACCTTGGCGAGGAGGGCATCGACCTCGGCAAGCTCTATGACTACGACATCATCCTGCTCGACCTGAACCTGCCCGACATGTCGGGCTACGAGGTGCTGCGCAACCTGCGCGTCGCCAAGGTCAAGACGCCGATCCTGATCCTCTCCGGCATGGCCGGCATCGAGGACAAGGTGAAGGGCCTCGGCTTCGGGGCCGACGACTACCTCACCAAGCCCTTCCACAAGGACGAGCTCGTCGCGCGCATCCATGCCATCGTGCGCCGCTCGAAGGGCCACGCCCAGTCGGTGATCACCACGGGCGACCTCGTGGTCAACCTCGACCAGAAGACCGTGGAGGTCGCGGGTTCCCGCGTCCATCTCACCGGCAAGGAGTACCAGATGCTGGAACTCCTCTCCCTGCGGAAGGGCACGACCCTGACCAAGGAGATGTTCCTGAACCACCTCTACGGTGGCATGGACGAGCCGGAACTCAAGATCATCGACGTGTTCATCTGCAAGCTGCGCAAGAAGCTCGCCAATGCCTCGTCGGGCAAGAACTACATCGAGACCGTCTGGGGGCGCGGCTACGTCCTGCGCGAGCCGATGGACGGCGAGGAGCGCATCGCGGTCTGATCCCGGCCCCAAGGCCGGTCGGACCGATCAACGGCCCCGCTTCGGCGGGGCCTTTTTTGTGCCGTCATCCCATTTCCGGTTGATCACTTCGTGATGCGGACATGGGCTTCGCTCAGGCGCCGCGCAGGCTCGGTGATACCGCTCCCGCTTGATCCAAGCGGAAACCGTATCATCCGCAGGGTCGCCCGCGCCTCCGTGCGCGACGGCTCGCGACGCCTGCCGCCTTTTCCGGCGTATCCGTTCGGCCTTTCCTGGGACGCCTGGAGCGTGATCCTGGGAAACCCGGGCGAGCGCCGCGTCCGCGGCTCGATACGACCGGCCTGTCGTACCAACGAAAAAAGCGGGCCCACCGCACCGGTGGCCCGCTTCCTCAGAGTCCAAACGACACGATCCGCCGCGCCGGGCGACCCGTGCCGCAGGGCGGCACGGGGGTGAGGGCCAGAGGCCCCCGCCTCGCTTCAGGCGGCGCCGGGGCCGGAGCCGGCCGCTGGTCCGATCGCCGGAGCGGTCGGGGCGAACGGCGAGCCGCCGGGACGACGGGGAGCACCGGCGCCGAAACGGGGCTTGGGCTTGGGAGCCGCGATCAGGCCTTCGCGAATCGCGGTCTTGCGCGCCTGCTTGCGGGCCCGGCGCACCGCCTCGGCCTTCTCGCGCGCCTTGCGCACGGACGGCTTCTCGTAGGCCTTGCGCTGCTTCATTTCCCGGAAGATGCCTTCACGCTGCATCTTCTTCTTCAGGACGCGGAGAGCCTGATCGACGTTGTTGTCGCGAACGAGTACCTGCAACGGTCTAGATCCTCTAGGACGGTGATGGTTTTGGAGCGATGGTGGTCTTGGACGAACCGGCGCCGGCCCCGAGCCCCTCGCGGGAAAACTGAAAAAACGCCCCTCGCCCGGAATAGCCCGGGAGGGACGCCCCTCAGACACACTCGAATCGACGCAGAAACTGCACTTGGGGCAGGCTCATACACCAAGGCGGGACACATTCCAACAGCCGGCCGAACGGGTTGGGCCCGGCGGGTGCCGCCTGTGGCTCAATTGTGCGACTGGATGAAGTTGCGCACCAGCGGATAGGTCTGGTTCTCCCACTTGCGGCCGGAGAACACGCCGTAGTGGCCGACGCCGGCCTGGAGGTGGTGGCTCTTCATGTGCGGCGCCAGGCCGGTACAGAGGTCGTGCGCCGCCATGGTCTGGCCGACGGCGCAGATGTCGTCGCGCTCGCCCTCGACGGTCATCAGGGCGGTCTTGCGGATGCCGCGCATGTCGATGGGGTTGCCGCGGTACGTCAGTTCGTTCTTGGCCAGGGTGTATTCCTGGAACACGGTCTTGACGGTCTCGAGATAGAACGCCGCGTCGAGGTCGAGCACGGCGAAATACTCGTCGTAGAACGTCTCGATCCCGTTGGCCTTGTCGGTCTCGTCGTTGGCGATGTGCCAGAACAGGTCCGCGTGCTGCTGGATGTGGCGCTTGGCGTTCATCGAGAGGAACGCCGAGACCTGCATGAAGCCCGGGTAGACGCGGCGACCGGCGCCGGCATGGCGCGAGGGCACCGTGGCGATCAGATTCTTCTCGAACCACGCGAGGGGCTTCGAGGTGGCGAGCTTGTTCACCGAGGTCGGGCTGATCCGGCAATCCACCGGGCCGGCCATCAGGGTCATGCTGCGCGGGTGGGCGGCATTGCGCGACTGCGCCATCACGGCGGCGGCCACGAGGGTCTGCACCGCGGGCTGGCACACGGCCACGATGTGGGCGCCGTCCCCCATCGCCTCGAGGAACTGGACGAGGTGGTCGACGTAATCGTCGAACCCGAAGGTGCCCGCCGAAAGCGGCACGTCGCGGGCGTTGTGCCAGTCGGTGATGTAGACGTCGTGGTCGGGCAGCATCGTCTTGACGGTGCCGCGCAGGAGCGTCGCGAAATGGCCCGAGAGCGGCGCCACCACGAGGACGCGGGGCTGCACGCTGTCGATGTCCTTGCGGAACCGGAGCAGGGTGCCGAAGGGCGTCACCAGCACCGCCTCCTCGGTCACCGGCACCTGGCGGTTGCCCACCGTCACCGCGTCGATGCCGTAGGCGGGGCGCGCGAAGGTGAGGCCGGCGCGCATCATCATGCGGGCGCTGGCGGTGAACCAGTTCAGCGGTTCGCGGTAGCCCGCGCTCCGCCACGGGGCCAGGGCCTCGTTGACCATCCGCCCCCAGGTGCGGGTCTGCTTGGCGATGTCCGACTGGACCTCGAAGGCATCGTACAGCATGGCGCCGGGACCTCTACGCGAACGATCGGACGCCGAAACATCCGCCCTGACCGGGCAGGAAAGCTCATACCGTTCGTTCAGCCGTCCCATGACGGCAGGCTGGGCCACTCCGGAACGGAAGGCAACGGGGGCGAAATACGATCCCGCCGTGTTGTGGTGCCCCTGCATCAGGTAAGGTCCGTGCCGGCCCATCCGTCCGGGGCCGGCGCCTGGTCTGCAATGCCCGTGCCGGCCGCGCGACGCATTCGTCCCGGATGCCGCCGATACGGCACGAGTCTTGGATCGCCGAGATCCGGTCCCGGATCGCCGAGTCCCGGACCGCTCTGCCGGACCCTACGGACCACCTTCGAGGAAACGCCGATGTCAGCCGCGACGCTCACGATTTCGAGCCGCAACTATTCGTCGTGGTCGCTGCGCGGCTGGCTGATCTGCAAGATGTCGGGGCTCGCGTTCGAGACCGAGCTCCTGACGGGGACCGACGCGTCCACCCGCGCCGAGCTGCTGCATCTGTCGCCGTCCTTCCTGGTGCCGCGGCTGCAGCACGGGAGCGTGGCGGTGTGGGATACCCTGTCCATCGCGCAGTACCTCCACGAGATCCTGCCCGGGTCGGGCCTGCTGCCCGAGGACATCGCGGCACGCGCCCATTGCCGCTCCATCTCCGGCGAGATGCACGGCGGCTTCATCAACCTGCGCTCGGCGCTGCCGATGAACCTCAAGGCCCGGCACGCCGACTTCAAGGTCTTCAACGGTGCCGCGGGCGACATCGACCGCATCGTGACGATCGTCGAGGATTGCCTGGCCCGCTACGACGGCGCCTACCTCTTCGGCGAGGCCCCGACGCTGGCCGACGCCATGTACGCCCCGGTCTGCACCCGCTTCCGGACCTACGACGTCCCGCTGCCGCCCCGGATCGCGGACTACCGCGACCGCATCCTCGCCTGGCCGCTGATGGCGGAATGGGCCGAGCAGGCCCTGGCCGAACCCGAGGACATCGACGAACTCGACATGGAGTTCTGAGTAGAGACCCGCTGTCCGAGCGCGCATCGAACCCAGATGATGCACGCTCGGGTTTCATTCGCTAGGGCCCGCGACATCGGCGGCCACCGATACGGTTCCCGCTTGGATAAGGCGGGACCCGTATCACCGAGCCCGCGCGGCGCCCGAGCGACGCCGAAATCCGCGGGGCGAAGCCATCGAGCGGATGTCGTACGAGACCCGTCACGCCCGTCCGGCGGTGAGGGAGAGCATCGCCGGGTCGATCCCGTTCGAGCGCAGCGTCCGCTCGTATTTCGCGTCGAGCGCCGTGTGGAAGATCAGGTCCGGATCGGCCGGGCAGGTCAGCCAGCCGTTGGCCATGATCTCGGTCTCGAGCTGGCCCGGCTGCCAGCCGGCGTAGCCGAGCGCCAGCACCGCGTTGGCCGGCCCGTCGCCGGTGGCGATGGCCCGCAGGATCTCCACGGTGGCGGTGAGGCAGATGCCGTCGTCGATGATCAGGGTCGACTGGGCAATGTGGAAGTCGTCGCTGTGCAGCACGAAGCCGCGCTTGGCGTCGACCGGACCGCCCATCAGCACCGGCATGTGGCCGATCCGCTCGCGCAGGCGGATCGCGTCGTCCTCGGTGGCGATGTCGAGCTGCACCAGCAGGTCGGGCATGTTGAGGTCGTCCACCGCCTTGTTGAGGATGATGCCCATCGCCCCGTCGGCGGAATGCGCGCACAGGTAGATCACCGAGCGCGCGAAGCGTTCGTCCAGCAGCCCGGGCATGGCCACGAGGAACTGTCCGTCGAGGTAGCCGGAGGACTCGGTGGCGGTGGTGGGGGTCTGCATGGCGCGATGCTAGCGGTCCGGCCCGCGTTGTCCAGCGCGCAATGTGCAGCGCACCAGACGTCGAGGCGCCCGAGGTCGAGGCGCCCAAGATCGAGGCTCAAGCTCGACACTGCCGAGCCTTCCGCGCTAGACGAACGGCACCCCCATGCGGCGACCGCCGCCGGCCCTGAAAGACCTGAGGAAACACGCGATGACCATCGAGGTTGGCCAGCACCTGCCGCAGGTGACCTTCCGAGTGAACGGACCCGACGGGCCCGTGGCCAAGACCACCGACGACCTGTTCAAGGGCCGCCGCGTCGTCCTCGTCGGCGTGCCCGGAGCCTTCACCCCGAGCTGCCACCGCAACCACCTGCCCGGCTTCGTCGCCAAGCTCGACGAGATCAAGGGCCGGGGCGTCGACGCCGTGGCGGTGACCTCGGTCAACGACGTGTTCGTGCTCGACGCCTGGCAGAAGGCCAGCGGCGCCGAGGGCATCGACTTCCTGGCCGACGGCAATGCCGAATTCGCCAAGGCGACCGGCCTCGACATGGACGGCACCGGCTTCGGCCTCGGGCCGCGCTCGAAGCGCTATTCCATGCTGGTCGACGACGGCGTCGTGCGCGTCCTCAACCTCGAGGAAGTCCCGGTCAAGACCGAGATCTCGGGCGCCGAAGCGCTGCTCAAGGTCATCTGAGCGGGATCGGCGGACGCGTTCGCACGTCCGCCGCCCGTCTTGGGGACCCGCTCGGCGTGATCCGTCGGCGGATACCGGCGAGACGCGACGTCAAAACAGGGTGGCGCAGGCGCCCGTCCCCGCCTCACGTCTCGACGAGGCCGGTGCTGGCGCCCGAGGCTTCCGAATCGCCCCGGCCGTGCGGCAGGCCGAGGTATTCGGCCGAGCGCATCTCGATGAGGCGCGACACCGTGCGGTCGAACTCGAAGGCCTCGCGGCCCTCGGTGGCGGTGTAGAGAGCCTGCGCCTCGGCCGCCGCCGACGCCACGAGCTTCACGTGGCCGTCGTAGAGGGTGTCGACGAGGGTGATGAAGCGCTTGGCCTCGTTGCGGTTGTCCGGCCCCATCACCGGGATGTCGGAGACGATGAGCGTGTGGAAGGTGTGGGCCAACGCCATGTAGTCCGACGCGCCCAGCGGTGTCGCGCAGAGGTCGGCGAAGGTGAAGCGGGCGACGCCGGCGGCCTCCTCGGGCACCGCCACCTGTCGGCCCTTGACGCGGATCGTGGCCGGGCGGCCCCGGACCTTGCCGGTGAGGCTGCGGAAGGCGAGGTCGAGGGCGGCGCCGGCGGCTTCGTCGGCCGGTACGTGGTAGACCGAGGCGCCGCCGAGTTTCTCCAGGCGGAAGTCGGTGCGGCTGTCGAGGCGCAACACCGACACGCGGGTCTTGAGCTCGGCCACGAAGGGCAGGAACAGGGCGCGGTTGAGGCCGCCCTCGTAGAGCCGGTCGGGCTCGACGTTGGAGGTCGCCACCACCGTGACGCCGTGCCGGAACAGGGCCGCGAACAGCCGCCCGAGCAGCATCGCATCGGCGATGTCGGTGACCGTGAACTCGTCGAAGCACAGCAGCGCCGCCTCGCCGGCCAGGGCCTCGGCCACCACCGGGATGGGGTCGTCGCCCTTGGCGGTGCCGGCCTTGAGGGCCTGGCGGTGGGCGTGGATGCGCTCGTGCGCATCGGCGAGGAAGCCGTGGAAATGCACCCGGCGCTTGGTGCCGGAGGCCGCCTCGTAGAACAGGTCCATCAGCATGGTCTTGCCGCGGCCCACCGATCCCCAGATGTAGAGCCCCTTGGGCGGCCCGTCGGCATCGTCGCGGCGGCCGAACAGCCAGCCGAGCGCGCTGCCCTTCTTGGCGCGCCGGCGCCGCTCCAGCACCTGCAGAAGGTCGTCGAGGGCCGTGACGAGGCGCACCTGCGCGGCATCGCGCTCGATGACGCCCGAGGCGACGAGGGCGGAATAGCGCGCCGCCACCGGCCCAGCGGGGGGCGCGTCGGCGCCGGTATGGCGGGGCGGGACACTCACGGCGGACGACCTCGCGGGTGCGCGGGATGGGCGACGACGACGTGTCGACCGGCTTCGCTCTGCCGCGACACTCCGCCGGGATCAACCCCGGCCAGCGACACCGCGCCCTGGTCGTCAGGGCATCGACCCGCCTCTGCCCGGAGCGTAAGCTCCACGCCATCGAGGCTCCGCGGCCGTCACGTTGCGACCGGCGGCCCCGAGCGCACAGGAGGTCACGCCATGGTCCGATCCGTTCGCCTCGTGCTGGCCGGTTGCGCCGTCCTCGGCTCCCCCTCCCCGATCGCGGCCCAGGGGCGCCCGGCCACCACCGCGATGGCCTGCGCCGCCGCGAGGGATTTCGTCGCGCGGGCCGGCGCCGTCGTGATGACCACCGGACCCATCACCTATGCGCGACTCGTGCGCGACGGCGGCTTCTGCCCGCTGCCGGAAGGGCCCAAGCCGGCGTTCGAGCGCACCCTCGACGATCCGCAATGCTTCGTCGGCTACACCTGCCAGGACAAGTTCAACGAAGGCATCGGCCGCGACTGACGCCATTTCCGGTTGATCACTTCGTGATGCGGAAATGAGCTTCGCTCAGGCGCCGTCCGGGCTCGGTGATGCGGTTCCCGCTTGATTCAAGCGGAAACGATATCACACCGTCCGAGGTCGGGTTTCGCCCGCCTACGGTCAAGCTGCCATCTTGAGGCCCCGTCGCTCGCGCATGTCCGAGGCCGTCAGTACGGCTCCGCTTCGAGCCGTCGAGAGGGACAGGCAGATGGCGTCCATCGGGGAGGCAGCCCCCATCGTCCGCAGCGAGGCGGGCGAAGCGGGACAGGGTACGTCGGCCGAGGTCGTGCGGCTCGAGCGATCGGTGGCGTTCGCCCTCGACCTCATCGCGACGGCACGGCACGAGCGCGACGCCGCCCCGGTGCAGGCGGCCCGGCGCAATCTCGCCGCAGTCTACGGCCTGACGCGCCTGAGGCGCCGACAGGAGCAGAGCGACGCCCGCCCGCGGGCCTCGGCCTGAGCGACCCGCGCCCGACCCCGTCCGATCAGGCCGGACGGCGGGCGGACGAGGTGGCGCGCAGCGGTCGGGTCGCGAGCCAGATCGTGTGGCGGGCGCCGCCACCCTTGCCGTTGGCCCTGACGCCGACTTCCTCCACCGCAAAGCCGATCCGGCGCAGACGCTGCGTGAACGATCCGTCGGGGGCGGCCGACCACACCGCCAGGACGCCGCCGGGGCGCAAAGCGGCCAGGGCCGCCGCCAGGCCCTCGCCGTCGTACAGCCGGTCGTTGGCCGGTCGCGTCAGGCCGTCGGGCCCGTTGTCGACGTCGAGCAGGATGGCGTCGTAGGCGAGCGGGCGCTCGCGGATCACCCGGGCGACGTCGTCCTGGCGGAGGCGGACGCGGGGATCGTCGGGACCGGGGCCGCAGATCGCCGCCAGCGGTCCCCTGGCCCAGGCCACCACCTGCGGCACCAGCTCGGCGACCACCACCTCCGCATCGGGCCTCAGGGCGGCGAGGGCGGCGGTCAGGGTGAACCCCATGCCGAGCCCGCCGACGAGGAGCCGCGCGCCCGCCCTGGCGCCGATGCGGGCGCAGGCGAGGTCGGCCAGCGCCTCCTCCGAACCGCTGAGGCGGCTGTTCATGAGTTCGTTGTGGCCGAGCTGGATCGAGAACTCCGATCCGCGCTGCAGCAGGCGCAGCACCTCGGTGCTCCCGGGGATCGCGGCCGTATCCAGAAGCACCCAGGGTTTCACGTGAAATCCTCTGGCGAGCCGGCCCTCCCGTCACCGGGAGGGCCGGGCGGCGAGGTTAGAACAGCCCTTCGATCTGGCCGTTGGCGTCGAGGTGGATGCCCTCCGACGCCGGGACCTTGGGCAGGCCCGGCATCGTCATGATCTCACCGCAGATCACCACGACGAAGCCGGCACCGGCCGAGAGCCGCACGTCGCGCACGGCGATGGTGTGGCCGGTGGGAGCCCCCATCAGCGCCGGATCGGTGGAGAACGAGTACTGGGTCTTGGCCATGCACACCGGCAGGTTGCCGTAGCCCTCCTTCTCGAACTGGGCGAGCTTGGTGGCGGCCTTGGCGTCGATGGAGATCCCTTGCGCCCCGTAGAGCTTGGTGGCGATGGTGCGGACCTTGTCGGCGAGCTTGGTCTCGACCTCGTAGGCGAAGGTCAGGGGCTTCTGCTCGCCCTCGGCCAGCTTGACCACCGCATGGGCCAGTTCCTCTGCACCGGCACCCCCGTCAGCCCAATGCTTGCAGGTGATCGCCTCGACCTGGAGCCTGTCGCGGCAGAGTTCCTTGAGCTTGGCGTGCTCGGCGTCGGTGTCGGCGAAGAAGTGGTTGACGCCCACCACCACCGGCAGGCCGAAGCCGCGCACGTTCTCGACGTGGCGGGCGAGGTTCGCGAACCCCTTCTCCAGGGCCTCGAGGTTCTCGCCCGAAAGATCCTTCTTGCCGACGCCGCCGTGCATCTTGAGGGCGCGCACGGTGGCGACGATCACCACCGCCGAGGGCTTGAGGCCCGCCTGGCGGCACTTGATGTCGATGAACTTCTCCGCGCCGAGATCGGCGCCGAAGCCGGCCTCCGTCACCACGTAGTCGCCGAGCTTGAGCCCGGCGCGGGTGGCGATCACCGAGTTGCAGCCGTGGGCGATGTTGGCGAAGGGGCCGCCGTGGATGAGCGCGGGGTTGCCCTCCAGGGTCTGGACGAGGTTGGGCTGGAGCGCGTCCTTGAGGAGCACGGTCATCGCGCCCGTGGCCTTGACGTCCTTCAGGGTCACCGGCTTGCGGTCGCGGGTCTCGGCGATGACGATGCGGCCGAGACGCGCCTCGAGGTCGTCGAGATCCTTGGCGAGGCAGAACACCGCCATGACCTCCGAGGCGACGGTGATGTCGAACCCGTCCTCGCGCGGGAAGCCGTTGGCGACGCCGCCCAGGCTCGATGTGATCGCGCGCAGCGAGCGGTCGTTCATGTCGACCACCCGGCGCCAGGCGATGCGGCGGACGTCGATGTTGAGCTCGTTGGCCCAGTAGACGTGGTTGTCGATCAGCGCGGCCGCGAGGCTGTGGGCCGAGGTGATGGCGTGGAAGTCGCCGGTGAAGTGCAGGTTGATCTGCTCCATCGGCACCACCTGCGACTTGCCGCCGCCGGCCGCCCCGCCCTTCATGCCGAAGCAGGGGCCGAGCGAGGGCTCGCGCAGGCAGGCCACGGTCTTCTTGCCGATGCGGTTGAGGCCGTCGCTGAGGCCCACCGTGGTGGTGGTCTTGCCCTCGCCGGCCGGCGTCGGGCTGATGGCGGTGACCAGGACGAGCTTGCCCTCGGGCTTGCCTTCCAGCGACTTGATGAAGCCGTGGTCGATCTTGGCGATGCTGCGGCCGTAGTTGTGAAGGGCCTCGTCGGGGATGCCGATCCGGGCTGCCACTTCGGCGATGGGCTTGAGGGTCGCCGCGCGGGCGATCTCGATGTCTGAGGGCATGCTTCTCTCCCGGATTCCGTCCCCGCCGGCGTTGAGCCGTGCGGCCGTCTTGGCGATGTGTCCAGCCTAGACCGATGGCATCACAGGGTGCGACGGGGCAAGCGCTGATCGGTTCGGATTTTTTTGAGGCGGCCCACAAAAAATCGTGCCGTCAGGCGATCGACCTTTGCCGACGGCGTCCGCTGTGAGGGCCGAGGCCTCTCGCGACATGTGACCGCCCTTGCTAAAGCTACGGGTGATCCGCATTCTGCGGATCATATCCAAGGCGGAACAGACCCCCGCGGCTGGTGAATGATGAACCTTTTCACGTTCGTAGACATCGACGCGACCGACCTCGCCAAGAAGGCGGGCTTCTACCAGGACGAGGCCATCCGGTCTCCGGTCCGGATCAAGAAGAACGGCCGCCCGAAGACGGTCCTGATTTCCTATGAGGAGTTCATCCGCCTGCGCGACCGGGACCGGCAATCGTTCACGGTCGACGACATCCCCGACGACATCGCCGACGAAATTCTGGCCGCTGACGTTCCGGACGAACTGAAAGACTGACGACGACGGGATTTCGCCGGCTGATCCCGACACAGCCGCCCATTGCGGGCACGGTCGTTCGATTTTCATTCCTGTGGTCGAACGAAGACGAGCAGGGTGAGGTGGGGGGACGAAAGGACCGGTCCGCCGTCCTCGTTATCTCGAAGGACGCCGAGCGGGGAAGCTGCATCGTCGTTCCCATCACCCATCGCGAACCCGAGGGGCGGACGGTCGGCATCGAGGTTCCGGCCGCGGTGCGCATGACGCTCGGTCTGGACGATCGCCGGCAGTGGATCATCATTTCGGAAGGTAACCGGTTCGTGTGGCCGGGCCCCGATCTACGCCCGGTTCCAGACGCACAGCCGCCATCGGTGATCTACGGACGGATTCCGAGGTCGCTCTTCGTCGATGTGCTGACGCAACTTCAGACCCTGATCCGTGCCAAGCGGACAACGGTCGTCGCTCGGTAGCGTCGGAGCCCCTGAGAGCCGGGTCGCTCTTCAAGCCACCGCCCGGATCACCCGGCCGACCTTGTCCACGATCTCCCCGATCTGGTCGGCGCTCACGATCAGCGGCGGGGTCAGGGCCAGGGTGTCGCCAGCGGCGCGCACGACGATGTCGAAGTCCTCGAAGCCGGCGACCATGGCCGCGTAGGCGCGGGCGCCCGGCGCGTCGGGCCGGGGCGCGAGGTCGATGGCGGCCGCCAGCCCGACGGTGCGGATGTCGAGGACGCCGGGATGGTCCTTGAGGGACATCACCGCCTCGCCGAAGGAAGGCTCCAGCCGCCTCGCCCGTCCGAACAGGTCCTCGTCGCGGTAGATGTCGAGGGTGGCGAGCGCCGCCGCGCAGGCCAGGGGATGGCCGGAATAGGTGTAGCCGTGGAACAGCTCGATGGTGCCGGGCGGGCCGGTCATCAGCGCGTCGTGGATGCGCGCGCTGGCGATGACGCCGCCCATCGGGACGGTGCCCGAGTTCACGCCCTTGGCGAAGGTGATCATGTCCGGTGTGACGCCGTAGCGTTCGGCGGCAAAGGCGGCCCCGAGGCGGCCGAAGCCGGTGATGACCTCGTCGAAGATCAGGAGGATGCCGTAGCGGTCGCAGATCGCCCGCAGGCGTTCGAGGTAGCCCTTGGGCGGCGGCAGCACGCCGGTGGAGCCGGCCATCGGCTCGACGATGACGGCGGCGACGGTGGAGGGGTCGTGGAGGGCGACGATCCGCTCGAGATCGTCGGCCAGATGCGCCCCCCATGCGGGCTCGCCGACGGTGAAGGCCTGGTGCTCGCGCGAATAGGTGTGGGGCAGGTGGTCGACGCCGGGTAGGCCGAGGCCGAAGGCGCGCCGGTTGGTGACGATGCCGCCCACCGAGATGCCGCCGAAGCCGACGCCGTGGTAGCCGCGCTCGCGCCCGATCAGGCGGGTGCGCCGGCCCTCGCCCCTGGCGCCCCAATAGGCCAGCGCGATTTTGAGGGCGGTATCGACCGATTCCGATCCGGAATTGCAGAAGAACACGTGGTCGAGGTCGCCCGGCGCCAGATGCGCCAGCCGCGAGGCCAGGGTGAAGGCGCCGTCGTGCCCGAACTGGAACGGGGGCGCGTAGTCGAGGGTCGCCGCCTGGGCCTGGATCGCCGCCGTGATGGCGTCGCGACCGTGGCCGGCGTTGCAGCACCACAGTCCGGCGATGCCGTCGAGGATCCGGCGCCCGTCGGCGCTGCGGTAGTGCATGTCCCTGGCGCCCACGATCATCCGCGGCGCCGCCTTGAAGGCGCGGTTGGCGGTGAAGGGCATCCACCAGGCGTCGAGGTCGTTGGGCCCGACAGGGGCGGCGCGCACGTCAGGATTCATGGCGGGGTTCATGTCGAGAATCAGGGCTCCATCGGGGTGGCGGTGTAGCCGGCCAGGGTCAGCGCCTCGGCGATACCGTCGGCGCGGGCCAGGGTCGTCACCGCGACGCGGCCGTGGTCGCGGTCCACCGCGACGTCGGCCTGCGGGTCGAGCCGGCGGATCGCCCGGGTCACCGCGGCGGCGCAGCCGTCGCAGGTCATGCCCTCGACCCGCATGAGAAGGTCCGTCCGCATCGCGTCCATCGGCTGAGCCCTCCCGGCATGTCCTCGATTACCGCCCGCGTCCGCCGTCGCCGCGACGGACGACGCAGGGGTCCCGGACGCGGGTGCCGAGCCAGCTTTGCGCCACACTTTGCGCCACACCTAGCAAAAATCGACCCAGGACCGCCGACGATACCCTTGTGGGGGCGCCGGTCCGCCGACAAGACTGGCCGATCCGCGATTCGCGGCCCGTTTCCATCGCGTCGTTTGCACGTCGTTCGCGTTCGAGGTTGAACAATCCATGGCCAGGTTCGTCGGCCGGCGCGGTGGCCCCTGGGTCTGGATGCTGCTGGGGCTGCTCGTCCTGCCGCCGCTGGCGGTGTTCGTGCCGCTGGCCGGCGCCTTCGCCCTCGCGGCCGTCGCCGTGGCGATCGGCCTGATCCTGCAGCGGCGCGCCGGCACCCTCGCCCAGCGCTGCGACAAGCTCTCGGGCGAGATCGACGTCCTGTCCAAGCGCCTCCTCGCCCTCGAGGCGGGCAGGACGGGCGATGCGGCGAAGGCCGCCGAGGTCGCAAGAGCCGAGACGGCGAGGGCCCGGACGGGCCGGGCCGAGGGCACGGCGGACCTCTCGGCCAACGTGGAGGAGGTCACGGCGGAGATCGGCCTCCTCAGCGGTATCGTGCGCGAACTCGCCGCCATCGTCGCCGCCCAGGACAGCGACCTCGCCAAGCTGAAGGCAGAGCCCCGCCCCGTACCGGTGCCGACCGCGGTGACGTCCGCCAGGGCGCAGCCGGCGCCGGCCCCGTCCGTCTCCCAGGAGATCGTGGTACCGCCCCGCGGTCCGGCCGCCGCGACGGCGGCGCCGTCGCGCGCGCCCTGGGCGCCCCGTCCCCTCGCCACCGTCGAAGCACGCGGCGGCGGCGAACCCGCGGACCCGCCCCCGCCGGACCGCTCGGGCGAGCAGCGCCAGCGCGAGACCGCCCTGATCGCGGCCTTCGAGGGCGACGGGCTCGAGGTCCACCTGCAGCCCCTGGTCAGCCTGCCCCAGCGCAAGGTCGTCTCCTACGAGGCGGTGGCGCGCCTGCGCGTCTCGGGCGAGGTGCTGGCGCCGGACCTGTTCCTGCCGGTGCTCGAACGCCACGGCCGCACCACCGACCTCGACCGGCGGATGATCCAGAAAGTGGCCACCATCGGCCGCCATCTCGGCGGGCGCGGCAGCAACGCGGCGGTGGCCTATGCCCTGTCGCCGTTCTCATTGTACGAGCCGGGCTTCCTGCGCTCGCTGACCCGCCTCGTGAGCGACGGGCCGAGCCTCGCCGGGCGGCTCGTGGTGTCGCTGCCGCAGGAGAGCTGGCGCAACCTCGATGCCGAGCAGTCGGCCGCGCTCCTCGCCCTGCGTGGCCAGCTCGGCTTCACCCTCGACCGGCCGGTGGACATGCGCTTCGATCCCCTGGCCCTGGCCGACCGCGGCATCGGCCAGATCAAGATCCCCGCCGAGATGATCCTGCGTCCGGGTAGCCGCCAGGCGATGCCGGACATCGCCCTCGAAGACCTCGTCACCTCGCTCGGCCGGGCCGGCGTGCGCGTGGTGGCGGACGGCGTCGAGCGGGAGGCCGACGTGCCCGACCTCATCGACCTCGGCATTCCCCTGGCGCAGGGAGCCCTGTTCGCCCCGGCCCGGGCGGTGCGGGCCGAGGTGCTGGCAACGGCCGCCGCGCCGCAGCCGCCCGCGCCCGACGGCGAGCCGGCGCCGCAGCGGCGCCCGTTCCGGGACTTCCTGCGCCGGGCCGGCTGAACCGGGCGACGTTGATTTCGCCGGACCGGCGGCTTAACCGCTGCGGGGCGCGGGGCGTCCGGTCGGTTCGACCCGCCCGAACGGATCCGTGCCCCGATCCGTTCGATGGCCTCATCCCATGTCCCAGACCGTCCCGCCGCCTATCCCGATCCTGGCGGGCATCGCCGGCATCGCCGAGGGCGTCGACCTCATCCTGTGCGACGTCTGGGGCGTGCTGCACGACGGCACCAAGGCGCACCGCGGGGCCGGCGAGGCCCTGATCCGGTTCCGCGCGCTGCCCGCCGCCGGCCGGCCGCGCCGGGTGGTGCTGGTCTCGAACGCGCCGCGGCCCTGGCCCGGCGTCCAGGCGATCCTCGACGGCTACGGCGTGCCGCGCGAGGCCTACGACGCCATCCTGACCTCGGGCGACCTCACCTGCAGCCTGCTGGCGCGCACGCCCGGCATCCGCATCCACCACCTCGGACCCGAGCGGGACCTGACGATCTTCTCCGGGCTCGACCTGTCGCTGGTGGGGCCGCAGGAGGCCGAGGCGGTGGTCTGCACCGGCCTGTTCGACGATGCCACCGAGACGGCGGAGGATTATCGCGCGGTGCTGGCGGCCCTGCGGGCGCGGGACGTGCCGATGATCTGCGCCAACCCCGACCTCGTGGTCGAGCGCGACAAGGTGCTGATCCCCTGTGCCGGGCTCATCGCCGCCGCCTATGCCGAGATCGGGGGCGCGGTCACCTATGCCGGCAAGCCGTATCGGCCGGTCTACGAGGAGGCGCTTGCCAAGGCCGCCGCCCTCGACGGCCTGCCGCCGCCGGACCTGGGCCGGGTGCTGGCCGTGGGCGACGCGCTGCGCACGGACATCGACGGCGCGGCGCGGTTCGGCATCCCGAACCTCCTGGTGGCGCGCGGCATCCACGCCGAGGAACTGGGGGTCACCGCCGAGCACCACACCCTCGGCGACATCGCCGGCTGGCTGGCCGCCCAGAGCGTGCGGCCGGACGCGGTCATCGACAAATTGGTCTGGTAGGCTCGCTGGTCTCGCAGGCTTGGCCGCCGCTCAATCGAACAGGGCGTCGATGGCGTCCTGCGGGGTCGCTGGCCCCTTGAGCTGCGGGCCGTTGAGGATGAGGAGTTCGTCGCGCATGCGGCGCTCCATCTCGGCCGGGTCGATGCCGGCCTCGTCGCGGGCCTTGACCGCGGTGGCGAAGCGCGACAGCCGCGTCTCGAGCTGACGCAGGGCGTCCACGACCTTGCGGATGCGCTGGCCGGTGATGTCCTGGAAGGTGCAGGCCTCGAAGATGTCGTTCATCCGCGCCTCGACGCTGGCGCGGTAGTTCCCGTCGTCGGGCAGCGACAGGATCTCCTCCGCCGCCGTCATGATGGAGTTGGTGGCGCCGGCGGTCGCCTGGACCACGCTGTCCAGCTCCTCGTGGGCCATCGGCAGACGGTCGCGGGTGAGTTCGTTCGCCCGCAGGGCGGCGATCTCGTTGCGGACGTGGGTGATGTAGTCCGCGATATCGACGAGCTCGCGGATCAGCGACGGCTTCGCCGAGGTCGCCGCAGGCTTCGTCGTTGCGGCACCCACGGCTTTGGGCATGGCGGGAGCCGCCATCCTCGCGTTGATTGCCCCCCCCATCGGCCCCGCTCCCATTCCGTCGTGTGTCGTCCGGTCTTAACGCGTCACCGATCCTTGACGAGGATCAGGCGCCGCAGACGGCTTCGATCTTGGTCTTGAGCGTGGCCGCGTTGAACGGCTTGACGATGTAGTTGTTCACGCCGGCCTTCTTGGCGGCGATGACGTTCTCGGTCTTCGACTCGGCGGTGACCATGATGAACGGGGTGGTGCGCAGGTTCTCGTCGGCGCGAACGTGGCGCAGCAGCTCGTAGCCGGTCATGGGCTCCATGTTCCAGTCGGAGATCACGAGGCCGTACTTGCGGTTCTTGAGGCGGGCCAGGGCCGCGGTGCCGTCGGACGCATCGTCGACCTCTTCGAAGCCGAGCTGCTTGAGGAGGTTGCGGATGATGCGGACCATCGTCTGATAGTCGTCCACCACGAGGATCGGCATGCCGAGATCGAGGGCCATGGTCTGCTCTGCTCCGTCAGTACGAGGGCCGGCGCGGCGCGCGCCCCGTCACGAGTTTCGGGGAAGCACCGCAACGGCGCCTCTTGTGACCGACAATACCGAGGACGGAATTGCGAACCGGTTAACTGCTCCGGGCGCTGGCGCGCCAAAACAGGGCGGTGGCCGCTCCGGGCGCACTCATGGCCGATGCGGCGAACGCGCCGCCGCCGCGAGGGCGTCCCGCGCTTGACCCCCATGGGGGTTTTCGACAGGTTCCGCGCCAGCCGACCCCCCTTACCCCTTCCGGACCCGATGTTGCCTGGCGACGAGACGGCCACGCCCTCCCCCGGCGCACCGATGCGGCGCGCGCCCTTCCTCGTGGTGCGCGAGGACGAGCCGGTGCCGGCCGGCCTCGGCGGGGCGGTGGCGGCGATCGGCAATTTCGACGGCGTCCATCGCGGGCACCGGGCCCTGGTCGCGGCGGTGCGCGAGACCGCGGCGGTGGACGGGCGCCCGGCCGTCGTCCTCACCTTCGAGCCGCATCCGCGGGTGTACTTCAATCCCGGCGAGACGCTGTTCCACCTCAGCGACCGCCGGGCGAAGGAGCGGATCTTCGACCGGCTCGGGCTCGATGGCCTGATCGTGCGCCGGTTCGACGCCGCCCTGGCCGGAACCGGGGCGGCGGCCTTCGTCGAGGGCCTGCTGATGCGCGACCTCGGCCTCTCGGGCGTGGTGATCGGGCACGATTTCCATTTCGGCCGTGGCCGTGAGGGCACACCGGCGATTCTCGCCGCCCTCTGCGCCGCCGCCGGCCTCGGCTGCCGGATCATCGAGGCGGTGGCGATGCCCGAGGATCCCGTGCCGGTCTCCTCCAGCGCGATCCGGACGGCCCTGGCCTCCGGCGACGTCGCCCGGGCCAACGCGCTGCTCGGCTATCGCTGGTTCGTCACCGCCGAGGTCCGCCACGGCGACAAGCGCGGGCGCACCCTCGGCTATCCCACCGCCAACATGGCGCTGGGCCCCTGCGAGCTCGCCCACGGCATCTACGCGGTCCGGGCCAAGCTCCGGGACGGGCGGGTGTGCGACGGGGTCGCGAGCTACGGCCGCCGCCCGACCTTCGACGACGGCGCACCCCTGCTCGAGGTCAACCTGTTCGACTTCTCCGGCGACCTCTACGGCCAGGAGATGACGGTGGAGTTCGTGGCCTACCTGCGTGGCGAAGAGCGGTTTTCGAGCGCCGAGGCCCTGATCGCCCGCATGGACCGCGACGCGGCCGAGGCACGGTCTCGCCTCACGGCGGACAGGCTGCCCTCGATGCTGTGACGCGGTGCGTCACGGGTGCGGAACCTGCGTCGTGATGCGGACATGGGCTTCGATCGAGCGCCGCGCGGGCTCGGTTGATACGGTTCTCACTTTATCCAGGCGGAAACCGTCTCAGAGCTGCGGCCGGTCGCCCTTGGCGGCCATGCGCGCGGCCGCCTTGCCCAGGCGCTCGCCGTCGGCGGCGCCGCTCAGGAGATAGGCCGAGCGTCCGTCTGTCCAATAGGCCGTGCCGCCGTCCTGCGAGCGGGTCACCGGGGCCGACGTGGCGTCGCCGTCCGGGCGGTGGGTGGCGAACAGCGCCAGTTCGCCGAGATCCTCGGCCTCGATCGCCACCTCGATCCCGGCCCCCGTCCGCGACGGGAACACCTGGACGTCCTTGACCGTCCATCCCGCCGGCAGCGCCGGCAGGAGGATGCCGGTGGCGGCCTCGATCCCGGCTTGGTCGTAGGCCGGCGCGAGACGCTGGGACGCGATGCGCGCGCGGATGCGGGCGGCCTCGCGGGCCTGCTGCGCATCGGCCATCAGGGCCGGGTCGATCGGCGAGGCCTGGGTGTCGGCGATGCCGAAGGCGCCGACGTCGGAATGGGCGAGCCAGCCCGCTCCCACCAGCATCGCGATGGCGGCGGCGCGGCGCAGGCGGTCGGTGAAACGCCCCCAGGCCAGGGAGCGGTCGAGGCGGCGCGCCGCCTCGCGGTTGCGCTGCGGCCCCGGCGTCGGCGGCTGGGCGAAGGCCTCGCGCAGAGCGTCGCGGTCGTGCAGCTCGGCCATCACCCGGGCGGCGACGTCGGGGTGGCGTGCCAGATGCGCCTCCACGTCGAGGCGGCGCATGATCGCGAGCTCACCGTCCACATAGGCGATGAGATCGTGCTCGGTGATCGGATCGGTGGTCGACGGCTCGGTCATGGTCTGCTCGCTCTCGCTGCTGTGGACGGGTCGCTCACGGCCGGATGTCTCGAAATCCGGCGGCGCCCCTGTCCTCGGTCCTCGCCACACTGACTGGACGGCCTGCCTCAGCCCTCGCCGGACGCCCGCCGCCCGGACGGCAAGGCCTCGTCCGGCGCCGATGCCGGCACGAGGCGCAATCGCGGCACATCGGCCTGCGCCCGTCGCGGCGCCGGCTCCGCACCGGACGCCTCGCCCGCCTCGAACGCCCTGAGCGCCGCCCGGCCGCGGCCGAGGCGCGACATCAAGGTGCCGATCGGAATGCCGAGGACCACCGCCGCGTCGGCGTAGGCCATGCCCTCGATGGTCACGAGATGGAGCGCGGCACGCTGCTCCTCCGGCAGCGTCTGGAAGGCCCGGCGGATCTGGGCGAGGCGGACATGGCCTTCCTGGGCGGGCGGCACGACCTCCTCGGTCAGCTGGACGAGGACATCGGCATGGCGGGCTTCCACGCGCTTGCGGCGCTGCTCGTCGATGAAGACGTTGTGCAGCACCGTCATCATCCAGGTGCGCAGGTTGGTGCCGGGCCTCAGGGTCGGGCGCGCCTCCAGGGCGCGGACCATGGCGTCGTGGACGAGGTCGTCCGCCTTGAGCGTGTCGCGGGTCAACGCCCGCGCGTAGCGCCGCATCGGCACCAGCAGGTCGACGATATCGGGCTGACGGTCGGATGGTCCCATGCGCATATCCATATAGACGCGCGACCGTCCCGGCCTAATCCCCCACCTTGGGTGAATCCCCGCAACCCCCGACCCGGTGCCCGTCGTCGGCCCGACGGGTACCGGGTCTCACTGGCGGCCTCATTGGTAGGTGGCGCGCAGATCCAGGGTGCAGGTGCGGCCGACGCCCTCGTAGCTCTCCGCGAGCCAGGTCTTGGCCGCGGCCCGGCCGGTGTCGCGCAGCCGCTCGAACATCTTCAGGCGTGCGTCGAGCCGCGAGGCGGCCGTGTAATCGTCGAGGGCACCCGTCCCGTCGATGCGATGCACCAGCACGCTCTTGTAGTCGTTGCGGCCGAGCACCCCGTCGTCGATCAGCCGGTCGACGAAATCGATCGCCCGCAATTCGCGCATCAGGTTGGCGTTGAAAGTGATCTCGTTGAGGCGGTTCTGGATCTCCTCGCGGGTCCGCGGCGTCTCGCGCCGCTCCACCGGGTTGATCTGGACCAGCACGACGTCGCGGGTCTCGGCGCCCTGGAACAGGGGATAGATCGCCGGATTGCCGAGGTAGCCGCCGTCCCAATACGGCACACCGTCGATCTCCACCGCCTGGAACACGGTGGGGAGGCAGGCGGACGCCATGAGGTGGTCGAGGCTGAGCACCTCGCGCTCGAACACCGCGAGCTTGCCCGTCCAGACGTTGGTGGCCGAGACGTAGATGGCCGATGTGGCCGCGCCACGCAGCCGCTCGAAGTCCACGTGCTTGGCCAGAGCCTTACGCAGCGGGTTCACGTTGAGGGGGTTGGAGACGTAGGGGCTGGTGCTCAGCGCCCGGGTCCAGAAGTCGACCACGGGGTTGTTCTTCCACAGGTCGAGGAAGCCGTTGACCACCCCGCGCTGGACCGGCCACAGGTCGCCGTCGAGGCTCACCTCGTTCCAGAACCGCGAGAGGGCCGCCCGCGCGCCGTCGGGCCCGCCCTCGAGCCAGCCGTCGACCATGACGACGGCGTTCATGGCACCGGCGCTCGCCCCGCTCATGGCCTCGAAGCCGATGCGACCGTCCTCGATCAGGGCGTCGAGCACGCCCCAGGTGAAGGCGCCGTGGGCACCGCCGCCCTGGAGGGCGAGGGACACCATCTTCTCGACCTTCGGGCCGCGCAGACCCTCGACGGGCCCGGTCGCCGGCGTCCCCGCGCGGGGTGCGGTGATGAGGTCGCCCATCGAATCGGAGATCGCCATCGCGGTCTGGCGGTCGTGCAAATCGGTCTGCGAGACGTCGTCCATCCGGAACCCCTCATATGTTGCACCGCAACATAATCGTTCGCTGCGCAGCGACAACACGGGATCGCCATGGCGGTTCCGCAGCCCTGCCCTGCGAGCGGGCGGGGGCGGCGACCACCCGACGGCACCGCGAAACCTCGACCACACGCCAAACTCGACAACGCGCCAAGGATGCGACATGGGTTTCGCCACGGGACGGCCACGGCGGGCCGCGACCGCGCTCGACCCTGGCATGCGCCCACCGGAGGGCGGCCATGGCTTGACGCCGGGACGCGGCCGTCTCAGCTGACCCGTGGGAGCGCGTGGGACCGCGACCGCCCTTCGCCACTGCGAAGGGATTTCGGGGTTTCCGCGACACCGGGGGCTCCTGTCCGCAACGGCAGGGTCCGAAGCGGCGGGTCTCACCACGTTCCCAAGGTCCACGATGAACGCCTCCGAGAGACAGACCATGGAAGCCTCGGCCGTCACGACCCAGCCTGAAGGCACTTTTCCCACCGGGACGGGGCCGGAGATCGCCGGCCCGTCGCCGCGCCACCGCACCGTCGGCGTCACCGTCGGCACGGGCGAAGGCGCGGTCACCGTCGGCGGGGGCGCGCCCATCGTCGTCCAGTCGATGACCAACACCGACACCGCCGACATCGACGGCACCGTCGCCCAGGTCGCGCAGCTGGCGCGCGCCGGCTCGGAGCTGGTGCGCATCACCGTCGACCGCGACGAGGCCGCCGCGGCGGTGCCCAAGATCCGCGAGCGCCTGGACCGAATCGGCGTCCACGTGCCGCTGGTGGGCGACTTCCATTACATCGGCCACAAGCTCTTGTCCGACCATCCCGCCTGCGCCGAGGCGCTGGCCAAGTACCGGATCAACCCGGGCAACGTCGGCTTCAAGGAGAAGAAGGACGTCCAGTTCTCGACGATCATCGAGCAGGCGATCCGCTACGGGAAGACGGTGCGCATCGGCGCCAACTGGGGCTCGCTCGACGAAGCGCTGCTGACGCACCTCATGGACGAGAACGCCAAGCTGCCCCGGCCCATCGACGCCCGCGCGGTGATGCGCGAGGCGATGGTGCAATCGGCCCTCACCTCGGCCGAGCGCGCCGTGGAACTCGGCCTGCCCAAGGACCGCATCATCCTCTCGGCCAAGGTCTCGGCGGTGCAGGACCTCATCGCCGTCTACCGCGAGGTCGCCCGCCGCTCGGACTACGCCATCCACCTCGGGCTGACCGAGGCCGGCATGGGCTCGAAGGGCCTGGTCGCGGCCTCGGCCGCCATCGGCGTGCTGCTGCAGGAAGGCATCGGCGACACCATCCGTTATTCGCTCACCCCGGAGCCGGGCGGCGACCGCACCGTCGAGGTCAAGGCGTCCCAGGAACTCCTGCAGACCATGGGGTTCCGCACCTTCGTACCCCTGGTGGCGGCCTGCCCGGGCTGCGGGCGGACCACCTCGACGACGTTCCAGGAACTCGCCCGCGACATCCAGAACTGGATCGTCACCTCGATGCCGGAGTGGAAGAAGCGCTATCCGGGCGTCGAGGGCCTCAACGTCGCGGTGATGGGCTGCATCGTCAACGGACCGGGCGAATCCAAGCACGCCGACATCGGCATCTCGCTGCCCGGCACCGGCGAGACCCCCACCGCCCCGGTCTTCATCGACGGCAAGAAGGCGATGACCCTGCGCGGGGCGACGCTGGCCAAGGATTTCGAGACCGTGGTGATCGAGTACATCGAACGCCGGTTCGGCTCCGGTGCGCGGAGCGCGGCCGAATAGGGCAGCGGACGTGCCGATCCGCGACCCTGTCGTTCCGGCGCCACCGACCCCTCGGTCGTCACATCGCATGACTGCATCTACCGGCCGACGACGCCACGCCCGGCCGGCGGTCGTTCGTGCGCGACACGAACCCGCGTCGGTCCGGTCCGTCGACGGCCGACTTCCTGCAAGCCCGTGTCCTGCGAACGCACGTGCTGCGGGCCGATCTCTCGCAGGCCAGAGCCTGGATTTCCGAACATGACGCAACCCGACGCCCCGAGCCCAGCGGCCGCTCCCCCCGACGCGGCGGGCCGCGTCGTCGTCGACCCGGTGGAGACGCAGCGCGAGCACGTGCCGACGCCGTTCTGGACCCTCGTCGTCGGCTCGGTCGGCGTCGTCTACGGCGATATCGGCACCAGCCCGCTCTACGCCTTCCGCGAGGCCCTCGGCCCGGCCCGCGCCGACGGCGTCCTGCTGGAGGAGGAGGTGCTCGGCACCACGTCCCTGATCCTGTGGGCGCTGGTCCTGATCGTGACGATCAAATACGTCGTCATCCTGCTGCGCATGGACAACAACGGCGAGGGCGGCATCCTTTCGCTGATGGCGCTGGCCCGCAAGGCGCTCGGCGGGTCGACCCTGGTCTTCGTCCTGGGCCTGCTCGGCGCCTCGCTGTTCTATGGCGACGCGGTCATCACGCCGGCGATCTCGGTGCTCTCGGCCGTGGAGGGCATCAAGCTCATCACCCCCGCCTTCGAGCATTACGTCCTGCCGATCACCATCGTGATCATCGTCGCCCTGTTCCTGGTCCAGAGCCGGGGCACCAGCAAGGTGGCGGCCTTCTTCGGACCGATCATGGTGGTGTGGTTCCTGGCGCTCGGTCTCGCCGCCGTACCGCATATCGCCGCCAACCCGGGCGTCTTCGCCGCCTTCAATCCCTGGTACGCGGTCCATTACCTCCTCGGGCACGGCACCGGGGCGCTGGTGGCGCTGGGCGCGGTGTTCCTGGCGGTGACGGGGGCGGAGGCGCTGTTCGCCGACCTCGGCCATTTCGGGCGCCGCCCGATCCAGGTGGCCTGGCTCGGCCTCGTGGGGCCCTGCCTGATCCTGAACTACCTCGGCCAGACCGCCCTGGTGCTGGCCAAGCCCGACACCGCCGACCCGTTCTATCAGCTCGTCCCGGAATGGGGGCTGATCCCGATGGTGATCCTGGCGACGCTCGCCACCGTCACGGCGAGCCAGGCGGTGATCACCGGCGCGTTCTCGCTGTCGCGCCAGGCGATCCAGCTCGGCCTCCTGCCCCGGCTCGAGATCCGCCACACCTCGGAATCGCATTCGGGCCAGATCTTCCTGCCGCAGGTGAACCTGCTGCTGCTGCTCGGCGTCGTGGTCCTGGCCGTGCTGTTCCGCTCCTCCTCGGCGCTCGCCTCCGCCTACGGCATAGCGGTCACCGGCACGATGCTGCTCACGGCGAGCATGGCCTACGTGGTGCTGTGGAAGGTCTGGAAGCTGTCGCCGATCGCGGCGGCGGCGGCGATCATGCCGTTCATCGTGATCGAGTTCCTGTTCCTGCTCTCGAACCTGCTCAAGGTGTTCGAGGGCGGCTACGTCCCGCTGGTGCTCGCGGCCGGGCTCATCATCGTGATGTGGACCTGGGTGCGCGGCGTCGGCATCCTCGTCAGGAAGACCCGCAAGACCGACGTGCCGCTGGTCGAGCTCGTGGCGATGCTGGAGAAGAGCCCGCCGCACCATGTCCGCGGCACCGCGATCTTCCTCACGAGCGACCCCGAGATCGCCCCGGCCGCCCTGCTGCACAACCTCAAGCACAACAAGGTTCTGCACGAGAAGAACGTCATCCTCACGGTGCAGACGGTGGACACCCCCCGCTCGGAGGAGGCCGACCGCAGCCGGATCGAGCCGATCGGGCCGCATTTCTCCAAGATCGTCATGAAGTTCGGCTACATGGAGACGCCCAACATCCCCCGCGCGCTGGCGCAACTGCGCAAGCAGGGCTTCAAGTTCGACATCATGTCGACGTCGTTCTTCCTGTCGCGCCGCTCGATCCGCCCGGCCGCCCACTCGGGCATGCCGCTCTGGCAGGACCGGATCTTCATCACGCTCGCCAAGAACGCCAACGACGCCACGGACTTCTTCCAGATCCCCACCGGACGGGTGGTGGAGGTGGGAACCCAGGTGACGGTGTGAGCGGGGGCGAAAGCACTTCGCCTCGGGAAAAGCACTTCGCCTCGGACACGTCCGCCGGCACGCATCGCCGAACCTCGTCCCGGCTGGCTCCCCCCTCATCCTGAGCGCCGAGCCCGAAGCGAAGGCCTATACGAAGCGCGGCAGAACCCGCGGCGATCCCTGGAGCCCTCCTTCGAGGCCCGCCGACGCGGGCCCCTCAGGACGAGGGAGCGGGTCCGAATGATCCGGAATCCAACCGGCTTCGTGGGAGCGCGCGAGCCCGATCCTCACGCCGCCGCGGACAGCGACATCGATTCCTTCTTCATCAGCTCGCGGTAGAACCCGTCGAGATGGGTGAGCTTGTCGGGCGAGCCGTCCTGGACGATGCGGCCGCCCTCCAGCACCACGATCCGGTCGAAGTCCTTCAGGGTCGAGAGCCGGTGGGCGATGGCGATGACGGTGCGGCCCTTCATGAGGTTGGCGAGCGCGTGGCGGATGGCCTCCTCCGATTCGGCGTCCAGTGCCGAGGTCGCCTCGTCGAGGAGCAGGATCGGCGAATCCTTGAGGATCGCGCGCGCGATGGCGATGCGCTGGCGCTGGCCCCCTGAGAGCTTCACGCCGCGGTCGCCGACGATGGTGTCGAAGCCCTCGGGGAGGGCGTTGATGAAGTCGGTGCAATGGGCCGCATCGGCGGCCTTCCACACGTCCTCGTCGGAGGCGTCGGGCCGGCCGTAGCGGATGTTCTCGCGCAGGGTGCGGTGGAACATCGACACGTCCTGGGGCACCACGGTGATCGCCTCGCGCAGGGAATCCTGCGTCACCCGGTTGATCTCCTGGCCGTTGATCAGGATGCGCCCGCCCTGGACCTCGTAGAACCGCTGCAGCAGCGAGAAGATCGTCGACTTGCCGCCGCCCGACTTGCCGACGAGGCCGATGCGCTGGCCCGGCTCGATGACGAGGTCGAAGTCCGTGAACACGGCGCGGCCGTCGGGATAGGCGAAGGCGACGTGGTCGAAGGTGAGTTCGGCGCCGGTGGTGCCGGCGAGCGGCGTCGCCTCCGGGTGGTCGATGAGGTCGTGCGGCTGCAGCAGGGTGTGCAGGGCTTCCGACAGGCGGGCGGTGTGCTGGGTCGCGTCGACGAGCGCCACCGCGAGGTCGCGGGTGGCGGCCAGGATGCGGATGCCGAGCGTGCACACCAGCACGACCTGACCGTTGGTGGCGTCGCCCGCCTCCCACATCTTGATCGCCCAGTAGAGCAGGCCGAGCACGGCGAAGACCGTGAGGACGGCGTGAACGATGCGCAGCTTCTCGAGGTAGAGCAGCGACGAGCGCCGCGAGCGCATCTCGACGCCGATGGTGCCGTCGAAGCGGGTGTACTCGCGCTTGAACGCCGAGAAGGCCCGCACCAGCGGCATGTTGCCGACGAGGTCCACCATCTCGCCGTCGACGCTGGCGGCCTTGGCGGCGAAGTCGTGGTGCAGCGGCCGGCCTGCGGCGGCCATCTTGAACATCAGGACGACGACGGCGGCGAAGATGCCGGCGAGCACGGCCGCCATCGTGAGGTTGACGGTGGCGATGTAGACGATCGACAGGGTCGCCGCGACGCAGGGCGGCATCACGTTGAACACGAACATGTTCTCGACCGTGAAGATCGCGTTCGAGGTCGCGGTGATGCGCGAGGCCAGGGTGCCGGGCTGGCGGTCGGCGAAGAAGGTCGGCGAATGCCCGGTCATGTGCCGGAACAGGTCGCGGCGGATGTCGCCGGTGACGCCGACGAAGGTGAAGGAGCCCACCAAGCTCGCCACCCGCCAGAGCAGGTTGTCGGCGGCGATGAAGAGGATGAGGATGCCCAGCGCGCCCCAGATCAGGCCGGACTTCGGCCCCTTGCTCAGCGCGTCGACCACGCCCTTCAGGGCGTAGTCCGTGCTGACCGAGAAGCCGACGGCGCCCAGCACCGCGAGGAGGATCACCACATGCGGCAGGGCGCGGCGCTTGAGGTAGCGCCCGACGAAGGCGAAGGGCCGGTCGGAATAGGCGCAGAGGTCTTCCGTCATGGTGACCATCCCGGATGGTTCAAGTGGACCCCGACACGGGCCTGGGGCTCGGGTGCTGGGGGCGACACATGAGCTTCAGCCCATGGTCGCAACGCGGACTACCCGCAAGTGTTGCAAGCTGCGGTCAAGCTAGATTATTTTTTACCGGTATCGGCTCGGACGGACCCGGTACGTCGGGCGCCGGCAGGCACCGTGCCGCTCCGGCCCGGCCTGCGATGGCGTCTCGGTGTTCGCGCATGGTCCCTCCCAAAGGCCGTCGTCCGGTTTCCGATTTGGTACCGCGTCCTCACGCCAGCGGGTCGCGGCGGGTCTCGGGCATGATGAGCGCCAGGAGCGCGAAGCCGGCGAAGCCGACGATGGCCAGGCCCAGGAACGCACTCTGGCTCCCGAGCTTGTCCGCCATCACGCCGGCCAGCGAGGTCGAGAGTGCCGCGCCGATTCCCATCGCGGTGCCCACGGCCCCGAGCGCCATGTTGAAGCGCCCGGTATACCGCGTGGCGTCCGAGACGACGAGGGGGACCATCACACCGAACACCGCCGCCGAGACGCCATCCAACACCTGGATCGCCACCAGGAGCTCCGGGCTCTCGGTATAGGCGAACAGCAGGCCGCGGATCGGCAGGGCGGCAAAGCCGATGAGGAGAAGCGGGCGGCGCCCCCAGCGCTCGGCGGCGCGCCCCACCGCCGGGCCGGTGAGGGCCAGGACGACCTGGGGCACCACGATGCAGGCGGCGATGAGCGCGGTGGCGGTCTCGCTGGCGCGCAGGGTGAGCATGCTGCCCACCAGTGGCAGCATCGCCGCGTTGGCGAGGAAGAACAGCGTCATGCACGCGGCAAAGCACATCAGCGCGCGATTGGTGAGAAGGGCGCGGATGCCGGCCCCGGGCGCTTCGCCCGTCCCGCCCTCGGCCGCCTCGCGCGCCCCCGCCTCGGTCCGGCCCGCCGCGGGCGGCCGGATGTGGGAGAGGCAGATCAGCGTCGGAATCATCAGCGCGGCGGTGAAGTAGAACACCGCGTCGTTGGAGATGTAGTAGCCGCAGGCCCCCATCACGGCGGCGGCCACCGCATTGCCCAGCGCCGAGAAGCTGGCGTTGCGCCCCAGGCGCTCGCCGGCCCTGGCGTGGCCGACGAGGCCGATGCTGATCGCGGCGATGGCGGGCGTGAGGATGCAGCTCGCCGCCGAATGGACGGCCATGGCCAGGAGCACGATGAGGAAGTTCGGCCACATCGCCAGCGCGAAGGCGCTGGCGGCGATGGCCACCACCGAGACGCCCGCCGAGAACCGGCGGGAGCGCACGGCGTCGACGAAGGCGCCGCCGGGCACCTGGCCGAGCAGGCTCACGAGGCTGCCCACCGTCAGCGCGAAGCCGATGTCGGACTGGGTCCACTGCGCCTGGGTGAAATAGACCGCCAGGAAGGGGCCGAACCCGGTCTGGAGGTTGGCGACGAAGAAGGTGAAGCCGTCGAGGCCCCGGCTGCTCGCGCGTGCGATCGCGGTCATGTCGGGGGAGGTCTCCGCTGCCGTGTCGGCCGGCGTGGCCCGTCGGGTGAGGGGGCGCGGCCGAAGCTCGGCCCGCGGCACGTCCCGCGGCGGTGCCGGGCGGCGGTGGTGCGACCGGGGAACCGTCATGGTTCCGTGGACTTCTCGGGCGGCTTGTCCGGTGCCGGATTCGCTGGCGGCGTCGGGGGGACGGGCGCCGGGGCGGGAGCGGTCTGGGCCGCCGGTGCGGGTGCGGGCGGCGTCGGCGGCTGGGCGGGCGGTTGGGAAGCCGGCGGCTGCGAGGGTGCGGCCGAGGCCGGCCGGGACGCCTGGTCGGCCTCGGCCGGAACGCTCGGGCTCGCCGGACCGAGCACGACGATGGGATCGCCCGGCTTGTATTCGGGCGAGACCCGGACCTGGTTGCGGGTGAGCTGGATCACCGGCCGGCCGGGCTTGCCCTCCTGGTTGAAGCGCAGGGCCCGCCAGTCCACGGCGATCTTGCGCGAACCGACCCCGAGGAAGCCGCCGAAGTCGATGATGGCGGCGCGCGGGCGCCCGTCCTTGTCGAGGACGATGTCGATGATGCGGCCCATGTCCTCGCCGGCGGCGTTGCGCACGCCCTTGCCGAGGATGCCCTCGTAATCCTGGGTGTCGAGCACCGTGGCCGGGGTGCCGGCGGGCAGGACGGAACCCGGCGGTGATGGCGGCGGCGGCGCGGGAGCCGGACCGCTGCCGGGTCCCGCCTGCACGGGCGGCGGCGGCGGGCCGGCCTCCGGCGCGGCCGGCTGGGCCTGCGCGGTGCCTCCCGTGGTCGGCGGATCGTCGGCGGCCGAGGCGGCGGCGGCCCATACGGTGATCGTCGCGGCGGCGATCGTCCGGACAGTTCTGAGCACGACAAAGGTCCTCGATCAGGCGTCGCGCCGGCCTCGCGCACGACAGCGACCGGTCCGGCGTGGTCCCGCGAGAGGGCGGGGCCGACGTCATTGCGCAAGGACCTAGGCGAAGTTGTGGATGGAAGCGAGCGCCGGTCTCGGCTCACGCCGGGCAAGATCCAGGCCGGGCGCCGTCACGGGCAGCCCCTCTCAAGGGGGAGCCCTTCTCAACGGGGAGCCCTTCGCAACCGGGCCGGGCATCTGGTTTTCGGGCAAGGCCCGGCGTAGAGAGGCCGCACACGGTCGCGTCACGCGGCCGGATCGAGAGGGCCGCCTCTTGCCGGTCGCACCGGCGGGCCGGCACCGCGTTTCCAGGATTTTCGTCGATGTCCCACGCCGCCAGAACCAGCCGCTCCCTCTCGTACGCGATCCTCGCGGCGGCCCTGCTCGGCGGCTGTCAGGCGCTGGGCGGCGGCGGCGGCGTGATGCCGGTGAGCGAGGTCGGCCCGCCGCCCTCGATGCGCAGCGCCCTGCCCGACCGCACCGCGCGGGCGGCCGAGGTCGATCCCGACGGCGTGCCGCTCCAGACCCGGCCGACGCGCCAGATCGCCCTGCCCAAGACCGCGGCCGGCGCCGGGGGCCGGACCGCGGCCCAGGAGCGCCGCATCAACCGCGAGGAGATCGACGTCACGGACGAGACCCGCAGCAGCTCCGGCGGGCTCGCACCGCAGATCAATCCCGGCGGCGGCGTGGGCCTCGGCGGCAAGTTCTGAGGGCTATCCGTCCAGGCCGCCCCGTCGACGGCCCGCCGACCCAACCCGGAGGACGCCATGATCCTGAAAGACAAGACCGCCGTCGTCACCGGCTCCACCAGCGGCATCGGCCTCGCCTATGCGCGCGCCTTCGCCAAGGAGGGCGCCAACGTCGTCATCAACGGCTTCGGCAAACCCGAAGACACCGAGAAGGAGCGCGCCGGGATCGAGGCGGAGTTCGGGGTCAAGGCGGCCTATTCGCCGGCCGACCTCACCAAGCCGGACGAGATCGCCGGCCTGATCGAACTGGGCGAACGCAGCTTCGGCTCGGTCGACGTGCTCGTGAACAATGCCGGCGTGCAGTTCGTCTCGCCGATCGAGGATTTTCCGCCCGAGAAGTGGGAGCAGATCATCGCCCTCAACCTCTCGTCGGCCTTCTACACCATGCGGGCGGCGATTCCCGGCATGAAGGCGAGGAAGTGGGGGCGGATCATCAACACCGCCTCGGCGCACTCGCTCGTGGCCTCGCCCTTCAAGTCCGCCTACGTGGCGGCCAAGCACGGCATCGCCGGGCTGACGAAGTCGGCGGCGCTGGAACTCGCGACCTTCGGCATCACGGTCAACTGCATCTCGCCGGGCTACGTCTGGACGCCGCTCGTCGAGGCGCAGATCCCCGACACGATGAAGGCGCGCGGTCTCACCAAGGAGCAGGTGATGAACGACGTGCTCCTGGCGGCACAGCCGACCAAGGAGTTCGTCACCGTCGACCAGGTCGCGGCCCTGGCGGTGTTCCTGTGCTCGGACGCGGCGAGCCAGATGACCGGCGCCAACCTCGCCATGGACGGCGGCTGGACCGCCCAGTGACGATCGGAATCGGTGCGGCCGCGAACGACGGCCGCACCTTCGTCGCTCAGCGGCGGGCGTGCAGCAGCAGCGCCAGGCCGTAGCCCACGGCGCCGGCGATCAGCAGGGCGACGAAGGGGTTCTCGCCGACCTGGGTCTCCACGGCACGGGTGCCGTCACGCAGGTATGCGCCGCCCCGGTTCGAAACGCGGTCGTAGGCATCGCCAGCGTACTCCGTGACGTCGTCGGCGACGTCGCGCAGGGTGTCCTTGGTCTGGCCGTAGACCTCCTGGGCGCGGCCCTGCGCCTCGCGGAAGCGGCCCTCGGCCGAGTCCCGCGACGAGCCGGTCAGGTCACCGGCTGCGCTCTGCACGCGGCCGCCGACATCCTTGGCAGCGCCGACGATGCGATCCGTATCAACCATGGTGAAAACTTTCTTCGACAGGTGAGGAGGCGCGGCGGCCTGCGCCCGAGGCGTCGGCCGTCCGCAGTCTGACGGTCACAGAACGTGCGAGGCACACGAACGGCACCGCCCGCCGTTGTGGATTCACGTGCGTTGGCGCACGCGACGGGGGAGCCGCCCCCGGCCTCGCGAGACACGCGCCTCCCGCTGACTGCGGCATTTTGACAACGCCCTTGCGATCGCACATCCTCGAACCGCGATCGAGCGAGTCCCGCGATGGCAAGCGCACGGCGGCAAGGCTTCTTCGGTGACGGCGCCCCCGTCGGTCCATGCCGGGACCGTCCGGCATCGCAACGATTTATGATGACTTTCCCGTATATCTTACAGGCAAGGTCGCGTCGCGTTCGACGCGGGCGCCGGCGGCGGGACTTCGTCCGTGCCGCCGGTGTCGACAACGGATAGTCCGGTGGCACAGGAAAGCTTCGTCCTCATCGTCTCCGACCGGCCGGACCAGGCCCGCGACCTCGCTCGCGGCACGGTCCGCGTCATCGCCTCGCGGGTGGTGGGACCGGGTGCGGGCCTTCCCGACGATCTTCCCCTGGTCGGCCTGATCGACATCGCCGACGAGACCGAGGCGGTGCGCTGGCTCGGCCGGCTCAACGACCTGCGGGTGCCCTGCCTGTATCTCCCGCGCACGGCCTCGGCCCATCCCGACACCGCCCCCCATCCCCTCGGCGCGACGCGGACGCTGCCGACCGGGGCGGTGCGCCCGACCATCCTCACGGCGCTGTTCGACCTCATCGACGCGGTCCAGCAGGCCCGCATCAACCAGGCGCGCCTCTCGGTGAGGGCCTCCCTCGTCCAGGGCCTGGCCGGACAGGCCGGCCTGGTGATCCGCGGCGCCTTCGAGGCGGCGCAATCGGGCGAGCCGATCAGGGCGGCCGAGGTGGACGCCGGGACCGAGGTGATCCTCGAGGCGATCTCCGATTGCGGCATCCGCACCTGGCTGGAAACCATCAGCCACCACGATTCGCAGCTCTACCAGCATTCCCTGAGCGTGGCCGGCTATGCCGCCGCCTTCTCGCTGCAGCTCAACTTCAGCCGCGCCGACCAGATGCGCCTGTCCAAGGCGGCGCTGCTGCACGACCTCGGCAAGGCCCGCATCCCGGCGGCCATCCTCAACAAGCCCGGCAAGCTCACGGCCGACGAGATGGCGGTGATGCGCACCCACCCCGACATCGGCGCCGACATCCTCGCCGCCCAGGGCGAGTTCGACGACGCCATGCTCGCGGTGGTGCGTCACCACCACGAGATGCTCGACGGCAGCGGTTACCCCTCCGGCCTGGCAGGGCCGTCGATCCCGGACCTCGTGCGCCTGGTGACGATCTGCGACATCCATTCGGCGCTGACCGAGCGGCGGCCCTACCGCAACCCGCTCCCCCACGACGAGGCGCACGCCATCATGTGCAAGATGTCCTCGAAGCTCGATCTCCCCTTGCTCAGGGCCTTCGCGCCGATCGTGCTGCGCTCGGCCGGCTACGCCGGGGCCGCCTGAGGCCGCCCGACCACCGCGTAGAGCGAGAGGCCGACGGGCATCGGCAGCCGCCCGAGGAGGTGTCGCTCGGCCGCGAACACCGTTTTCAGCACGGCGTTGACGGGGGGCGACGGCATCTCGTCGTCGCCCGAGCGGTCGCCGAGGATCGCCTTGAAGGCCCGCGAGGCCACGGCGAGGGGGAACAAGGCCGTGTTGAAGTAGCCGCTACGCTCCACGACGAGGCCCGCCGCCGCCACGGTGCGCCCGAGGCCGGCGCGGGTGTAGCGGCGCTTGTGGTGATGCACGACGTCGTGGGCCGACCACAGCCAGGGCATCGCCGGGACGGTGACGAGGAGCCGCCCCTCCGGCGCGAGCTTGGCGCCGAGTGCCGACAGCGACGCTTCGTCGGCCTCCACATGTTCGAGCACGTCGAGCAGGGCCACGAGGTCGTAGGCGCCGTCCGCCACCGGCAGGTCGTGCGGCAGCGCGCCCGCCCCCACGGCGATGCCCGAGCGGGCCTGGGCCGTGGCCCGCGCCGTGGCGTCCTGCTCCAGGGCGTCGAGGCGCCCGAAACCGGCCAGGAGGTCGAGGTTGCCGCCGCTGCCGCATCCGACTTCGAGGATGCGCGCCCGCTCGGGCAGCCGGATCAGCCGTGCGACGAGCGTCGCGAGGATGGCGCGTCGGCCGGCGAACCACCAATGCTCGGCCTCGTTGGAGGCCATGCGTGCGAAGACCGCCTGTTCCATGGTTCGTCGTCCTGTTCTGGGGCGGCCTCGGGTGCACCGGTGACGCGGTCGACCACGTAGAGCGGCCGTCCGCGCACCTCGGTGGCGATGCGGCCGACGTATTCGCCCATGATGCCGAGGGAGAGGAGGTTGAGGCCGCCCAGGAACAGGATCGTGGCCATCATCGAGGGGTAGCCCGGGGTCGGGTTGCCCGAGACGAGGGTCATCGCCACGAGGGCGAGGCCGTAGAGGAAGGCGAGACCGGCCACCGAGAGGCCGATGTAGGTCCAGATCCGCAACGGCGCGGTGGTGGAGCCTGCGAGCCCGTCGAGGGCGAGGTTCCACAGGCGCCAGTAGCGCCACTTGCTGGTCCCCACGGCGCGGGTCTCGCGCACGAACCGCACCTCGTCCTGGACGAAGCCGAGCCAGGGGAACAGGCCCTTGGTGAAGCGCGAGCGTTCGGGCAACTGGTTGAGCAGGTCGACCACCTTGCGGTCGAGGAGCCGGAAGTCTCCGATCTCGGCCGAGATCCGGCGGTCCGCCATCAGGTTGTAGAGGCGGTAGAACGAGCCGGCGGTGAGCTTCTTCAGGAAGCTGTCCGAGGTGCGGTCGCAGCGCAGGCCGTTGACGATGACGGCGCCGGCCAGCCACTTGGCGACCATCTCCGGGATGACCTCCGGCGGGTCCTGCAGGTCGATGTCGATGGGGATCACGGCGCGGCCCGCGGCATGGCGCAGGCCCGCGGCCAGGGCCGCCTCCTTGCCGAAGTTGCGCGACAGGCTGACGATCTCGATGCGCGGCCCGTCCTCGCGCGAGCGGGCGGCCAGCAGGACCGCCGGCGTTGCATCGCTGCTGCCGTCGTCCACGAACAGGATCTCCGCGCCCGTGCCCGGCCCGACCAGTCGGCAGGCGGCCGCGAGGGCCGGCTCGGCACGGGCCAGGAACGGGCCCACGGAGGCCGCCTCGTTGTAGACCGGCACCACCAGGGAGATCAGGACGCGCATGACCTCGGGCCCACCTCTTGGCTCGTCGCAAGGGGCCGATACCCCACGCCCGGCTCGGAGCATGAGGCCGGAGCGGTTAACGTCGGTTTACGATGCCCCGCGGCCGTCGATCTCGCCATCCGGCGCGGCCGGCCGGTTGCAGAACCGCATCCGCCGCCCCATCGTCACCGCCACATCGGTTGGCCACATCACGGTTGGCCACATCGGACTGCGGGAGTTTTCGGACGATGGTCGTGAAGCACGTGTCGACGGCGCCGTTCCTCGATCAGAAGCCGGGCACCTCGGGCCTGCGCAAGAAGGTGCCGGTGTTCCGGCAGCCGCATTACGTCGAAACCTTCGTCCAGGCGATCCTCGACACGATCCCTGATGCCGCGGGCGGGACCCTGGTGCTGGGCGGCGACGGGCGCTTCCTCAACCGCGAGGTGGTGCAGACCACCCTCAAGCTCGCCGCCGCCAACGGGATCGGCCGGGTGCTGGTGGGCCGGGGCGGCCTGCTCTCGACGCCGGCCGCCTCCTGCGTCATCCGCAAGGCCGGGGCCATCGGCGGCATCGTGCTCTCGGCCAGCCACAACCCCGGCGGGCCGGACGGCGACTTCGGCATCAAGTTCAACGCCGCCAACGGCGGGCCCGCGCCGGAAGCGGTGACCGAGGCGATCTTCGCCCGCACCAAGGCGCTCGACGGCTACCGCATCCTGGACGTCCCCGACCTCGACCTCGATACGCTCGGCACCACGACCATCGGCGACATGGCGGTGGAGGTGATCGACCCGGTGGCCGATTACCTCGACCTGATGCGCACGCTGGTGGATTTCGACGCCATCGCCGCGATGTTCGCTGGCGGCTTTCGCATGCGCTTCGACGCCATGAGCGCGGTGACCGGCCCCTACGCGACGGCGATCCTCGAAGGCGCGCTCGGGGCGCCGGCGGGGACCGTGGTCAACGGGACGCCGCTGCCCGACTTCGGCGGCCACCATCCCGACCCCAACCCCGTTCACGCCGGCGAACTCTACGCGCTGATGCTCGGCCCCGACGCTCCCGACTTCGGCGCGGCGTCCGACGGCGACGGCGACCGCAACATGATCGTGGCGCCCGGCCTGTTCGTGACCCCGAGCGACAGCCTCGCGATCCTGGCCGCCCACGCCCATCGGGCGCCGGGCTACGCGCGCGGGCTGTCGGGCCTCGCCCGCTCGATGCCGACCAGCCGGGCCGCCGACCGGGTCGCGGCCGCCCTCGGCATCCCGGCCTACGAGACGCCCACCGGCTGGAAGTTCTTCGGCACCCTGCTCGACGCGGGCCTCATCACCCTGTGCGGCGAGGAGAGTGCGGGCACCGGCTCCGACCATGTGCGCGAAAAGGACGGGCTGTGGGCGGTGCTGCTGTGGCTCAACGTGCTCGCGGCCACCGGCACCCGCGCCGACGCCCTGGTGCGGGCGCATTGGGCCGCGTTCGGACGCGACTACTACACCCGCCACGATTACGAGGAGATCGACGCCGAGGCCGCCAGAACGCTGATGGCGAACCTGCGGGCGAAACTCGCCGACCTGCCGGGCCGGCGGCTGGGCGACCTCACCGTCGCGAGCGCCGACGACTTCCGCTACGTCGACCCCGTCGACGGCTCGGTGACGGAGCAGCAGGGGGTGCGGATCGTGTTCGCGGAAGACGCGCGGGTGGTCTACCGGCTCTCGGGCACGGGCACCGCGGGCGCGACGCTGCGGGTCTACATCGAACGCTACGAATCCGCCCCCGGCCGGCTCGAACGGCCCATCGCCGAGGTGCTGGCGCCGGTGGTAGCGGTGGCCGACGCGCTGGCCGACATCGCCGCGATCACCGGGCGGAGCCAACCCAGCGTGATCACCTGACGGGCGTTTCGGGGGACGGGACGACCCTGGCAGCGGCCGGAAGCCCGGGGGCGAGACCGCGCCAACGGCGCGGCCCCGGGCCGGTGCCGCACCGAGCGGTCGCCGGCTCGCCGACGTTCCTCCCAAGCCGGCCGGACCGGACGAAAAGCCGCAACGGCGCTTCGTCCGTCGTCCACCGCGAACGTCCCCCGGAGACTTCCGGGATGCGATGTTCGATCGACCGACAGATTGCCGAATTCCAGGTGTCGTCCTGCCGGAATCGATGTCAGACTACGGTTCGCGCCGTCGCCGCGAGGGCAATAATAGCCAAGAAAACGATGGCGCGTTAAGAGCTTGACAGTGTCACGGCACATCGCCCAAATATAATGTACACCAGACCGGGAATGCCACCTCGAAGGGCAGCCGGCCGGTATCGCGGAGAGGAAACGATGACAGTCAGCAGACGCGCGCTCATGGGCGCGCTGGCCTGCGCTACGGCGCTTGGCCTTACCCCGGCGCAGGCGGCCGACCCCATCAAGATCGGTGTGACCGGCCCCTACACGGGCGGATCGTCGGCGATGGGCGTGTCGATGCGCGATGCGGCCCGCCTCGCGGCGGCCGAGATCAACAAGGGCGGTGGCGTCCTCGGCCGTCCGTTGCTGCTGGTCGAGCGCGACGACGAGGCCAAGAACGAGGTCGGCGCGCAGGTGGCGCAGGAGCTGATCAACAAGGAAAAGGTCGTCGCGACCATCGGCTTCATCAACACCGGCGTGGCGCTCGCCGCGCAGCGCTTCTACCAGGAAGCCGAGATCCCGGTGTTCAACAACGTCGCCACCGGGACGATCATCACCAACCAGTTCAAGGAGCCCGATTACGAGGCCAACTACGTCTTCCGGAACTCGGCCTACGACGTGCTCCAGGCGGGGATGATGGTCGACGAGGCCGTCTCGCAGGGCTTCAAGAAGATCGCCCTCCTTGCGGACTCGACGAACTACGGCCAGCTCGGCCGCGAGGACATCGAGAAGTACCTCGCCACCAAGGGCATCAAGCCCGTCACGGTGGAGAAGTTCAACATCAAGGACGTCGACATGACGGCCCAGCTGCTCAAGGCGCAGCAGGCCGGCGCCGACGTCATCCTGGCCTACGGCATCGGCCCCGAGTTGGCGCAGATCGCCAACGGCATGGCCAAGCTCGGCTGGAAAGTCCCGATGATCACGTCGTGGCCGTCCTCGATGCAGAGCTTCCTCGACATCGCCGGCGCCAACGGCAACGGCGTGACCATGCCCCAGACCTTCATCGAGGATCGCACGCTGCCCAAGCGCAAGAACTTCCTCGAGAACTACTACAAGACCTACGGCGTCACGAAGATCCCGACGCCGGTGGCCGGCGCCCAGGGATACGATTCGGTCTTCCTCCTCGCCGCCGCGATCAAGCAGGCCGGGTCCACGGACGGGCCCAAGATCAGGGCCGCCCTGGAAAACCTCAACGAGCGCGTCGAGGGCGTGGTCACCACCTACGAGAAGCCCTTCAGCGCCAAGGACCACAACGCGATCACCCGCAACATGGTGGTGTTCGGCAAGGTGCAGGACGGCAAGATCGTCTACGCCAAGGAAGAGGACGCCAAGAACGCGGGCGTCGTCCGCGTGAAGGAAAAGTCCGCGAACTGAACGGCACGGCTGCGGGTGGGTCCTCCGTAGCCACAGGGGCTACGAAACGACCCGCCCGCCCGCAGCCGTGCACGGGCCGACGGCCCGCCGCCCCCGGCCAAATTCGGGGCGGCGGGCCGCGGCCTCTGGCGTAGACCCCGGTTCACCTCGAAACCGGTGACCACATCCCCCGCAAACCCCGCTTTCGGGACGCCTCCACGATGTCTCGCTCTCCCCGGTAAGGCACCCCATGGCCATTTTCCTCCAGCTCATCGCCTCCGGCGTCGCGGTCGGCATGATCTACGCCGCCATCGCCTTCGGCTATCAGCTCACCTTCGCCACCTCGAAGACGCTGAACTTCGGACAGGGCGAGGCGCTGGCGCTCGGTGCCCTGTTCGGGCTGACCATGGTCCCGTTCGTCGGGTACTGGTTGATGATCCCGCTGGTCCTCGTGTTCGGCTTCGCGCTCGGCGCGGTCGTCGAGCGGCTCGGCGTGCGCCCGGCCGTCAAGATCAAGTCCGAGTACGGATGGATCATGGCGACCATCGCCTTGGGCATCATCTTTCGCAACGTGGCGGAGAACATCTGGGGCCGCGACGACCTCAAGTTCCCCTCGCCGTTGAGCGAGGAGGCGATCCAGGTCGGCGGCACCCGCGTGCTGCCGATGGAACTGCTGATCGTGGGCGGCGCCCTGCTGATGATGCTCGCGGTGGAGATCTTCAACCGCAAGTCGATCTGGGGCAAGGCGGTGGTGGCCACCTCCAACGACATCGACGCGGCCGGCCTGATGGGCATCAACACCCAGAAGATCATCACCCTGTCCTATTCGATCAGCGCGATGACGGCGGCCTTCGCCGGCGTGCTGGTGGCCCCGGTGACCCTCACGGGCGCCACGATGGGCTCGGTGCTGGCGCTCAAGGCCTTCGCCGTGGCGATCATCGGCGGCCTCGAATCCGGCCTCGGCGTCATCGTCGGCGGCCTGATCCTCGGCGTCGCCGAGACGCTGACCGGATTCTACATCTCGACCGGGTACAAGGACGTGCCGGGTCTGATCCTCCTCCTCGTCGTCCTCTCGATCCGCCCCGTCGGGCTGTTCGGCAAGGCCGTGATCAAGAAGGTCTGAGCGTGACATCCTTCGCCCCCCTTTGTCGCGGCCGCTCCAGGTCCGTTCGCCCCCGCCGGACCGGAGCCTGACGCCATGGCACAAACGACCGTCGCCCCCGCGGCCTCTCCCGCGACCGCGCCCCGGCCGAGCAAATCCATCGGCCTCCTCGGCGCGCTCCTGCTCGTGGTGTTCCTCGTCGCCTTCCCGCACGTGGTCACGAGCTCGTATTACATCCACCTGCTCGTGGTGATCGCGATCTATGCGATCCTCATCCTCGGGCTCGACATCGTGGTCGGCTACACCGGCCAGGTCAGCCTCGGGCACGCGGGCCTGTTCGGGGTCGGCGCCTATTCGGCCGCCGTCCTGTTCCTGCACTTCAAGCTCGGCCTCTGGTACGGCCTGTTCGCCGGGATCAGCGTCACCGCGCTGTTCGGCCTCCTGCTCGCCGTGCCGGCCCTGCGCGTCACGGGACCGTATCTGGCGATGGTGACCCTCGCCTTCGGCACCATCGTCCAGATCTTCATCAACGAGCTGACCCCGCTCACCAACGGCCCCCTCGGCATCACCCTGCCGCCGGTCCGCGTCCTCGACTTCTCGCTGATCGGGATGCAGGCCCCCTGGGGGGCGGCCGGGCGCAAGCTCGAGTTCTACTATCTCGTCTGCGCCGCACTGCTGCTGACCATCGTCGTCGTGAACCGCATCGTGCGCTCGCCGTTCGGGCGCGCCTTCGAGGCCCTGCGCGATTCCCCCATCGCCTGCGACTGCATGGGCGTGAGCGTCTACCGCTACAAGGTCTACGCCTTCGTCATCTCGGCCGCCCTCGCGGGGCTGTCGGGTGCGCTGTACGCGTGGTCGGAGCGCTACGTCGCCCCCAACTCCTACGGGTTCGAGCTCACGGTGCTGTTCCTGCTCGCGGTGACGATGGGCGGGCGCAAGTCGCGGGCCGGGCCGCTGATCGGTTCGGCGATCATCGTGATGATGCCCAACATCCTGGCCGACATCGAGCTCGTGCGCATCATGGCCGGGGTCATCGCCCTCTCCGCCCTGATCGTCGGCGGCCTCGCCTTCCTGCGCAAGCAGGAGAACCGTTTCACGATCCTCGTGCCGGTGGTGCTCTGCGTCCTGTTCTTCCCCGCGACGCTGGCCCTGCAGTCGGTGACGGACTTCCGCCTCACCGTCTTCGGCCTGATGATCCTGTTCGTGGTCTACTACCTGCCCGACGGCATCGTCGGCTTCCTGCGCGAGAAGATCCCGGCCCTGCGCCCGGCCCACACCGCCGAAGGGCGCACCCTGACGGGCGAGGGCGCCGCCCTCGTCGCCCAGCGCGGCGGGGCGGACGCCGATCCGCTCCTCAGAATCGACTCCGTGCTGATGCAGTTCGGTGGCCTCAAGGCGCTGGCCGGGGTCGACATCGCCGTGCGGCCGGGCACGATCCACGGGCTCATCGGCCCCAACGGGTCGGGCAAGAGCACGATGATGAACGTGCTCACCGGCATCTACAAACCCACCGGCGGATCGGTGACCCTGGCCACGGTGGCGGGAACGAAGCGCCTCGACGGGCAGACGCCCTCCGACATCGCCGCGGCGGGTGTGGCGCGCACCTTCCAGAACGTCCAGCTCTTCCGGGAGATGACGGCCCTGGAGAACGTGCTCGTCGGCCTCCACCACGCCTTCAAGGGCAACATCGTCGACGCCATCCTGAGCACGCCCCGGCGGCGGCGCGAGGAGAAGGAGGCCAGGGTCCGCGCCATGGCGATCCTCGACTTCGTCGGGCTCGGCAGCCTCGCCCAGGTCGAGGCCCGCAACCTCCCCTACGGCAAGCAGCGCCTGCTCGAGATCGCCCGCGGCCTCGCCCTCGATCCCGTGCTGCTCCTGCTCGACGAGCCGGCGGCCGGCCTCACCGCCCCCGACATCGCCGACCTCACCACGATCATCCGCAAGATCCGCGACGCCGGCATCACGGTGATCCTGATCGAGCACCACATGGACGTGGTCATGGGGCTGTGCGACCGCGTGAGCGTCCTCGACTTCGGCCACAAGATCGCCGAGGGCGGTGCCCGCGAGATCCAGAAGGACCCCAAGGTGATCGAGGCCTATCTCGGCAGCCCGGTCTCGGACCAGGAGCCCGTCCATGCTTGAGGTCACCAATCTCTCGGCCGGCTACGGCCAGATCGAGGTCCTCCACGGCCTCTCGTTCGAGGTGCTCAAGGGCCAGGTCGTCACGCTGATCGGCTCGAACGGCGCGGGCAAGACCACCACGATGCGGGCGCTCTCGGGCATGATCCGCCCGCGCAGCGGCTCGATCCGCCTCAACGGGCGCGAGATCGGCGGCCTCGAGAGCCACGACGTGGCGAGCGCGGGCCTCGCCCATTCGCCGGAGGGGCGGCGGGTGTTCGCGACGCTGAGCGTCGAGGACAACCTGACGCTCGGCGCCTTCCCGCGCCTGACCGGCTCGCGCCCGAAGGGTGACGTCGGGGCCGACCGCGACCGGGCCTTCGAGCTGTTCCCGCGCCTCAAGGAGCGGCGCAGCCAGCTCGCCGGCACCCTCTCGGGCGGCGAGCAGCAGATGCTGGCGATGGGCCGGGCCCTGATGCTGCGTCCCGACATCCTGCTCCTCGACGAACCCTCGATGGGCCTGGCGCCCAAGCTCGTCGAGGAGGTGTTCCGCACCATCCGGCGGCTGAAGGAGGAACAGGTGACGATGCTACTCGTGGAGCAGTTCGCCATGGCGGCTCTCGGTGTAGCCGATCATGCCTACGTCCTGGAGAACGGCCGCATCCGCTTCCAGGGCCCGGCCGCGCAGCTGCGCAACGATCCGGCCGTCCAGTCGGCCTACCTCGGCGGCGGCCACTGATCCGAGGACCGGCCGAGACCGCGTCCGGCGATCGCCTCATACCATTTCCGGTTGATCACTTCGTGATGCGGAAATGGGCTTCGCTCAGGCGCCGCGCGGGCTCGGTGATACGGTTCCCGCTCGATCCAAGCGGAAACCGTATCAGCCGCGAACGGGAGATGACGATCGCGCCGCCTCGGCGCGATCGCTTCGGCCGAGGAACGGAGCGTCCCGGCCTACGGACCTCATTCCGAAGGGCCGGAGCGAAGCGGAGGCCGCGGGGTGAGGTCGCGGTCGGAATCGTCGCCGTGCCGACAAGAGGCTCCGATCCGGCCCTCTGCACTCGGCCCGTCAGCGCCGCCGCAGCCGATGCAGGACCTCGCCGACGATGCCGCGCCGGAACAGCAGCACGCAGGCCATGAAGACGAGGCCGGTGATGATGGTGACCGGGAAGGACGAGGTCGCGAAATAGTGCTCCAGGGCGGCCACGAGGGCCGCGCCGACGACGGGTCCCGGCAGCGTCCCGATCCCGCCGAGCAGCGTCATCAGGATCACCTCGCCCGACATCTGCCAGGCGACGTCGGTGAGGGTGGCGAGCTGGAAGACCAGGGCCTTGGTGCCGCCGGCGAGGCCGGCGAGGCCGGCCGACATCACGAAGGCACCGAGCTTGTAGCGGTCGACCCGGTAGCCCAGCGAGATCGCCCGCGGCTCGTTCTCGCGGATGGCCTGCAGCACCGCGCCGAAGGGCGAATGCACCACCCGCCAGACCGCGAACAGCCCGAAGGCGGTGATGGCCAGCACAACGTAGTACAGATTCAGGTTCACCGAGAGGTCGATGAGGCCGCCGAGCAGGAATCCGCGCGGCACGTTCTGGATGCCGTCCTCGCCGCCGGTGAAGGGCGCCTGCAGGCACACGAAGAACACCATCTGCGCCAGGGCCAGGGTGATCATCGCGAAGTAGATGCCCTGCCGGCGGATGGCGAAGAACCCCATCACGAGGCCCAGGAGCGCACCGACCGCGGCCCCGAACAGGATGCCGAGTTCCGGAGGCCAGCCCCACACCTTGAGGGCGTGGGCGCTGGCGTAGGCGCCTCCGCCGAAGAAGGCCGCGTGCCCGAACGAGAGCAGGCCGACATAGCCGATGAGCAGGTTGAAGGCCGCCGCGAACAGCGCGAAGCACAGGATCTTCATCAGGAAGACCGGATAGATCGCGAACGGCGCGGCGACGATGCAGGCGAGCCCGAGCACCGCCAGCCCGGTGTAGAGCGCGCGGTTGAAGTCGGACCGGCGCGCGGGCACCGCGGCGGCGGGCATGAGGTCGGTCGGCCGCGCATCCATGGGATCAGCCCTCTCGTCCGAACAGGCCGGCCGGGCGCACCAGGAGCACCGCGGCCATCACCACGAAGATCACGATGCTGGAGGCCGGCGGATAGAACACCTTCGTCAGGCCTTCCAGCACGCCCAGCGCGTAGCCGGTGAGGATGGCGCCGCCGATCGACCCCATGCCGCCGACCACGACGACGGCGAAGACGATGATGATGAGGTTCGAGCCCATCAGCGGGCTGACCTGGTAGATCGGCGCGGCCAGCACCCCGGCGAGACCGGCGAGACCCGCGCCGAGCGCGTAGGTCAGCGTCAGCAGGAGCGGCACGTTCACGCCGAAGACCTGGACCAGCGTCCGGTCCTCGGTGGCGGCCCGCAGGTAGGCGCCGAACTTTGTGCGCTCGATCAGGAGCCAGACGGCCAGGCAGATGACCACCGAGGCGACGACCACGAAGCCGCGGTAGATCGGCAGCACCATGAAGCCGAGGTTCTTGGCGCCGACGAGTTCGTCGGGCGTCGCATAGGGCTGCCCGGCCGCACCGAACTGCCAGCGGAAGGCGCCCTCGATCGTCAGGGCGAGCCCGAAGGTGAAGAGCAGCCCGTAGAGCGGGTCGAGGTCGTAGAGCTTCGAGAGGGCGGCGCGCTCCACCACCAGGGAGGCGGCCCCGACGACCAGGGGGGCGACGAGCAGCGCCCACCAGTAGCCGATCCCGAGGTGTTCCAGCAGCAGCCAGGCGACGAAGGCGCCGAGCATGTACTGCGCGCCATGGGCGAAGTTGATCACCCGCAGGAGGCCGAAGATCACCGCGAGGCCGAGGCTCAGCATCGCGTAGAACGAGCCATTGATGAGCCCGAGCAGGAGTTGTCCGAGCAGGGCCTGGATCGGTACGCCGAAGATCGTCGTCATCGCGTCAGACACCCAGCAGTTCGTGAAGCCGGTCGAGGCGGCCCTCGACCTCGTCGGCCCGGAACGCGTCGACCACCACCCCGCCCTCCATCACGTAGAAGCGGTCGGCGACGCGGCGCGCGAAGCGGAAGTTCTGCTCCACGAGGAGAACGGTGAGGCCCCGTGCCTTGAGCTGGATGAGGGCGGCGGCGATGCGCTGGACGATGACGGGGGCCAACCCCTCGGTGGGCTCGTCGAGGAGGATCATCTTCGGCCCGGTGCGCAGCACCCGGGCGATGGCGAGCATCTGCTGCTCGCCGCCCGACAGCTTGGTGCCGGGGCTCGACCGGCGCTCCTTCAGGTTCGGGAACAGCGCGTGGATCTCCTCCACGCTCATGCCGCCCTCGGCGACCTTGGGCGGCAGCATCAGGTTCTCGGCGACGGTGAGGCCGGCGAAGATGCCCCGGTTCTCCGGCACGTAGGCGAGGCCGGCGCGGGCCGGGCCGTGCAACGGCATCCGCGTGAGGTCGCGGCCGTCGAAGCTCACCTTGCCGTCCCGGCGCCCGACGACGCCGAGGATCGCGCGCAGGGTCGTGGTCTTGCCCGCGCCGTTGCGGCCGAGCAGGCACACGGTCTCGCCCTGGCGGACGTTGAGGTCGACCCCGTGGAGGACGTGGCTCTCGCCGTACCACGCGTGCAGGCCGGCGACGTCGAGGAGGGCGGGGCCGGCGGGAGCGACCGCCGCCATCGGCACGGGGTCGTGGGCGCCCAGGTCAAGCATCCTCGGACCCCATGTAGGCCTCGCGCACGCGCGGGTCGCGGCTCACCGCGTCGTAGCTTCCCTCGGCCAGGACCTCGCCGCGGGCGAGCACCGTGACCCGGTCGCAGAGGTCGGCCACCACGGACAGGTTGTGCTCGACCATCAGGACGGTGCGGCCCACGGCGACGGTGCGGATGAGCTCGCTCACCCGGCCGATGTCCTCGTGCGCCATCCCCGCCATCGGTTCGTCGAGGAGCAGGAGGTCGGGCTCGAGCGCCAGCGTCGTGGCGATCTCCAGGGCGCGCTTGCGGCCGTAGGAGAGATCGGCGGCCTCGGAGCCGGCGTGCGATTCGAGGCCGACGTCGGCGAGAAGCGAGCGGGCGCGGTCGTCGAGCCCCGACAGGACGCGGCTCGACCGCCAGAACTGTGTCGTGAGGCTCGCCTTCCGCTGCAGGGCGACGCGGACATTGGCGAGCGCCGTGAGTTTGGGAAACACCGCCGAGATCTGGAACGAGCGCACCAGCCCGAGGCGGGCGACATCGGCCGGCGGCAGGGCCGTGATGTCGCGCCCGCGATAGACCACCCGCCCGGCCGTCGGCTTGAGGAACTGGGTCAACAGGTTGAAGACCGTGGTCTTGCCGGCCCCGTTCGGCCCGATCAGCGCATGGATCGAACCTTCCCGGATCGAGAGATCGACGCCGTTGACAGCCTTGAACCCGCGGAACTCCTTCTTCAGGCCGGTCGCGGTGAGGATGGGGGCGGTGGTCATCGTGACGGGCCTTCGCCGGACCGGATCTCGATTCCGATGGATCGGCACGCCCCGCTCCTCCCCTTCGCGGAGAGGCGTTGGAGGTGGGGGTGGTTCCACCGGGCTCGAGCATGGGTCGCCCGGCCGCCCTTGCCCCCTCCCCGCAGGGGGAAGGGGATACCTGCGCCGACCCCCGCCATCATCACTGCCCGATCGACGGGCAGCCGCTGTCCTCGGCCTTGCCGAAGGCCTCGGAGCCGGGGATGGTGGCCAGCAGCTTGTAGTAGTCGTAGGGGCCCTTGCTCTCGGCGGGCTTCTTCACCTCGAACAGGTACATGTCGTGGACCATGCGGCCGTTGGCCTGGACGCGGCCGTCCTTGGCGAAGACGTCCTGCACCGGTAGTTCGCGCATCTTCTTGGCGACGGCCTCGGCATCGTCGGTGCCCGCGGCCTGGACGGCCTTGAGATAGTGCGTCACCGCCGAGTAGGTGCCGGTGTGGATCATGTTCGGCATGCGCTTGGCGCGCTCCTGGAAGCGCTTCCCGAACGCCCGGGTCTCGTCGTTGAGGTCCCAGTACCAGCCTTCGGTCAGCGTCAGCCCCTGGGCCGCCTTGAGGCCGAGACCGTGGACCTCGGCGAGGGTGAACAGCAGGCCGGCGAGGCGCTGCCCGCCCTGGACCAGGCCGAATTCGGAGGCCTGCTTGATGGCGTTGGCGGTGTCCAGCCCGGCGTTGGCGAGGCCGACCACCTTGGCGCCCGAGGCCTGGGCCTGGAGCAGGAAGGAAGAGAAGTCGTTGGCGCTCAAGGGGTGGCGGACCGATCCCTTGACCTCGCCGCCCTTCGACTTGACGTATTTGGTGGTCTCGCTTTCCAGCGAGTAGCCGAAGGCGTAATCGGCCGTGAGGAAGAACCAGGAGTTGCCGCCTTGGGCGACCAGCGCACCGCCGGTGCCCACCGCCAGGGCCCGGGTGTCGTAGACCCAGTGGAAGCCGTAGGGGCTGCACTGCTTGCCCGTGAGTTCGGTGGTCGCCGCCCCCGTCACGATGTCGATCCGGCGTTTCTCCTTGGAGATGCCCTGCACGGCCAGCGCCACCGACGAGGTGGTCAACTCCATGATCGCGTCGACCTTGTCGACGTCGTACCACTGGCGGGCGATGGAGGAGGCGATGTCGGGCTTGTTCTGATGGTCGGCGGTGATCACCTCGACGGGAACGCCGTTCACCTTGCCCCCGAAGTCCTCCACGGCCATGCGCGCGGCCTCGAAGGAGGACCGCCCGCCGAACTCGGCGTAGACGCCGGACTGGTCGTTGAGGATGCCGATCTTGACGGTTCCGTCGGAGATCGTCTGCGCCGTGGCCGCCATCGGCGTCAGCGCGGTGGCGGCGACCAGGCTCGCAACGCAGGCGAGTCCGAGATTGACCTGTCCCATCGATGTTCCTCCGGTCGGGGCGTCGGCTCGTCGGCCGGCCCTCTGGTGCTTGAGGCGTCCCTTTTCGGGTCCGCGATTCTCTTGGGCAGTCGCGAGGGGGCCGCGATACGCCGATACCGTCGAAGCTAGACCATTTTCGCGCCGGATGGCGCTGGACGTCACGAGAAAAACACACGCCATCCCGGAAGAAAACCGGCCCCGCGCGAACGGAGCCGGCCCAGGGACGCTCGTCAGCTCATGGTGGGCATCGTGAACTCGGCGCCCAGGCCCGCCCCGTCCGGCCAGCGCACGGTGGTGGCCTTGAGGCGGGTGTAGAATCGGACGCCCTCGGGACCGTGCATGTGGTGGTCGCCGAACAGCGAACGCTTCCAGCCGCCGAAGGAGTGGAACGCCATCGGCACCGGGATCGGCACGTTGATGCCGACCATGCCGGCCTTCACCCGCGTCATGAAGGTGCGGGCGATGCCGCCGTCGCGGGTGAAGATCGCGGTGCCGTTGCCGAACTCGTGCGCGTTCACGAGCTCCAGCGCCTCGCCGAAGGTGGCCGAGCGGACGATCGACAGCACCGGCCCGAAGATTTCCTCGCGATAGATCCGCATGTCGGGGCGGACCCCGTCGAACAGCGATCCGCCGATGTAGAAGCCCTGCTCGTAGCCCTGCAGCGACAGGCCACGCCCGTCGACCAGGAGGTTCGCCCCCTCCTCGACGCCGGTGTCGATGTAGGACGAGACCTTGTCGAGATGCGCACGGCTGACGAGCGGGCCCATCTCGGCTTCACCGTCGGTGCCGGGGCCGATCTTGAGGGCGCGCACCCGCGGCACCAGCCGCTCGATCAGGGCGTCTGCGGTGTCCTTGCCGACGGGGACGGCCACCGAGATCGCCATGCAGCGCTCGCCGGCCGAGCCGTAGGCCGCCCCCATCAGCGCGTCGACGGCGCCGTCGAGGTCGGCGTCTGGCATGATCACCATGTGGTTCTTGGCGCCGCCGAGCGCCTGGACGCGCTTACCGGCGGCGGTGCCGGTCCTGTAGATGTGCTCGGCGATGGGGGTGGAGCCGACGAAGGAGATCGCCTGGACCTCGGGGTGTTCGAGGAGCACGTCCACCGCCACCTTGTCGCCGTGCACCACGTTGAAGACGCCGTCGGGCAGGCCCGCCTCCTTGAGGAGCAGCGCCAGTTCGACGGCGAGCGAAGGGTCCTTCTCCGAGGGCTTCATCACGAAGGTGTTGCCGCAGGCCAGGGCCACCGGGAACATCCACATCGGCACCATGGCGGGGAAGTTGAACGGCGAGATGCCGGCCACCACGCCCAGGGGCTCGCGCGCACTGATCACGTCGACGCCGCGGCCGACCTGCTCCGAGATCTCGCCCTTGAGGACCTGCGGGATGCCGCAGGCGAACTCCACCACCTCGAGGCCTCGGATGACCTCGCCGCGGGCGTCCGACAGCACCTTGCCGTGCTCGGAGGTGATGATGGCGGCCAGGCGATCGATGTTGCGGTCGACGAGGTCGCGGAAGCGGAACAGCACCCGGGCGCGGATGTGCGGCGGCGTCGCCGACCAGGCCGGGAACGCCTTGGCCGCGGCCTCGATCGCCGCAGCCGCCTCGGCCGCCGTGGCGAAGGGGACATGGGCGGTCACCGCCCCGGTCGCCGGGTCGAAGACCTCTCCCCGCGTCTCGCCACGTCCCTCGACGCTCTGGCCGCCGACGAAATGCGGGACGATCCGGGTGGAAGCTTGCTGATGTGCGGATGAGGCCATGACGGGCGTCCTTCGACTGTGAGCGGTCAGGCCTCCCAGGCCTGTTCGTAGAGGGTCGCGATCTCGGCAGCGGACGGGATGCGCGGGTTGTTGGCCGGCGAGCCGGAGGCCAGGGCCTGTTCGGCCATCACCGGGATCAGCGCCCGCCAGCGGCCCTCGTCGAGGCCGTAGGCGCGGGGGCTCGGAACTTCGAGATCGCGGTTGAGCTGGCGCAGCTCGGACACCAGACGCGCTACGGCCTCGGCATCGTCCGTCGCCTCGCTCGCCAGGCCCATGGCGCGGGCGCAATCGGCGTAGCGCGCCGGGGCGGCGCTGGCGGAGAAGGCAGTGACCACCGGCAGCAGCATGGCGTTCGAGAGGCCGTGGGCGACGTGGAAATGCGCGCCGATGGGCCGGCTCATGCCGTGCACGAGGGCGACGCTGGCGTTCGAGAAGGCCATCCCGGCCTGGAGCGCGCCGAGCATCATCGCCTCGCGGGCGGGCCGGTCGCCGGGCTCGCGGAAGACCGTGCGCAGGTTGGGCGCGATCGCTTTCATCGCCAGGAGCGCGATGCCGTCGGAGAACGGGTTGGCGCGCCGGGACACGTAGCCCTCGATGGCGTGGGTCAGCGCATCGATGCCGGTGTCGGCGGTGAGCCTGGCGGGCTTCGACAGGGTGAGCTCGTAATCGACGATGGCCGCGACCGGCAGGTAGGCCTGGCCGATGCACAGCATCTTCTCGTCGGTGGCCTCGTCCGTGACGATGGTGAAGCGGGTCGCCTCCGAGCCGGTGCCGGCGGTGGTGGGAATCGCGATGACGGGAAGGCCCGCCCGGTCCTCCACGTGCGGCGCCTTGAGCGCCCGCATCCGCCCGCCGCCGCGCGCGGCGAGCACGGCCACCGCCTTGGCGGTATCGATCGGACTGCCGCCACCGAACCCGATGACGCAATCGTGCTGGCCGTCGCCCATCGCGGCCAGCGCCAGGGCGACGGAGGCCTCGGTCGGATCGGGAATCGCATCGGCGAAGACGGTGGCGGTCATCCCGGCACCCGCGAGCGCCGCCGTCAGGCGGTTCGCGGCCGGTTGGCCGGCAAGGAATCGATCGGTGACGACGAAGGGGCGGGACACTCCGAGATCGCGCAGGACGTCGCCGACATCGCCGAGTGTGCCCGCACCGATGCGCAGCACCCGCGGCAGCGCGATGGCCGCTCCTGCCATGGCTTCATCTCCCTCGACGTGTGACGCGACTCTCTTCCGATAGCCGGACGGCGCGCCTTGTCGAGACGACGTTAGCATTGACACCCGCGCACAGACACGGGAACTCTCGCGCAGTATCTGTGCGGAAATACGCGACCCGATGCCGAAGTCCTTCGACTGGGACGACCTGCGGTTCTTCCTCGCCGTCGCCCGCGCCGGCACGATCTCGGGCGCCGGGCAGCGGCTGGCCACCGACCATGCCACGGTCGGCCGGCGCATCACGGGGTTGGAGGCGGCGCTCGGCGCCAAGCTGTTCGAGCGCAACCCGCGCGGCTACAACCTCACCCAACCCGGCGAGCGACTGCTGGCCTCGGCGCAATCCATCGAAGCCGAGGCCCTGAAGGCCGAGCGCGACGTGGCCGACGCCGACCTCGCGGTGGCCGGCACGGTCCGGATCAGCACCCTCGAGGGCTTCGGAAACTTCTTCCTCGCCGGGCGGCTGCCGCGGTTCGCGCAGGCCAACCCGAACCTCGCGGTGGAGCTCATCGCGATCCAGCAGATCGTCGCCCTGTCGCGGCGCGAGTCCGACATCGCCGTGACCCTCGATCCGCCCCAGAGCGGGCGCTTCGTGCGAGAGCTCCTCACCGAGTACGTGCTGTTCGTCTACGGCGCACGCACCTATCTCGCGGCCCATCCACCGATCGCGACCCGGGCCGATCTCGCCGGGCACACCTTCGTCGGCTACATCGACGACCTCGTCTTCATGCGGGGCCTCGACTACCTCGACGAGGTCGGCGGTCGCCGCATCAAGGCCCGTGTCCAGAGTTCGAGCCTGCATGCGCAGATGGAGGCGACGCTGTCCGGCCACGGTCTGTGCGTGCTGCCGGCCTTCATGGCCGCGCGGCATCCGGAGCTGACGCGCGTGCTTCCGGGCGACATCTGCCTGCGGCGCAGCTACTCCCTGGTGACGCATGCCGACGTCGCCGAAACGGCGCGCGTGCGCGCCGCCCGCCGCTTCATTCGCGAAGAGGTCGAGGCCGCCAGCGACCTCTTCCTCGGCCGCTCACCCACACATCATCCGAAAGGACCGTCATGACGCCGACCGCTATCGCTTTCTTGGGTCTCGGCAACATGGGTGGCCCGATGGCCGCCAACCTCGTGCGGGCGGGTTACCGGGTCATGGGCTTCGATCCATCCGAGGACGCCTGCGCCGCGGCACGCGAAGCGGGCATCGGGATCGCGCCCGCGCACGAAGCCGTGGCGCAGGCGGCCGTGGTGGTGACGATGCTTCCGAGCGGTCGCCATCTGCTGTCTGCTCTCACCGACATGCTGCCTCACCTTTCACCCGGCTCCTTGCTCGTCGACTGCTCGACCATCGACGTCGACAGCGCACGTGCAGCCCATGCGCTCGCCACCGAGGGCGGACACCTCGGCCTCGACGCTCCCGTCTCGGGCGGGGTCGGCGGGGCCAGGGCCGCGACCCTGACCTTCATGGTCGGCGGATCGGGGGCGGCTCTCGAGCGGGGCCGGCCGGTCCTCGAGGCGATGGGCCAGAGGATCGTCCATTGCGGCGCCGGCGGCGCGGGTCAGGCCGCCAAGATCTGCAACAACATGCTGCTCGGCATTTCGATGATCGGCGTCGCGGAAGCGTTCGTCCTGGCCGAGCGGCTCGGGCTGTCGCATCAGGCCCTGTTCGACGTCGCCTCGACCTCCTCGGGGCAGTGCTGGTCGCTCACCAGCTATTGTCCGGTGCCGGGCCCGGTGCCGACGTCACCGGCCAACGACGGCTACAGGCCGGGTTTCGCCGCAGCCCTCATGCTCAAGGACCTGCGGCTGGCCGCCGATGCCGCCACGGCGACCGGCTCGCCGACGCCGCTGGGGGCGGCAGCGGAAAGGCTCTACGCGGCCTTCGTCGCAGCCGGCGAGGGAGGAACCGACTTTTCCGGCATCGTTCGTCATCTAAGGGACGACGGCGTCACGGAATGACCGCTGTTTCCGGCATTTCGTTTTTGACACACGAAAGCCGGCCCGTTTTTGGCGGGCCGGCTTTCGCGTTGTTTGGTGTGTATGGGGTATTGATTTTGGTTGCGGGGAC
>NZ_LMRC01000008.1:0-77990 GCF_001425565.1 Methylobacterium sp. Leaf466
GCCCAACCGACTGTTCGGAGTACGCACACAGGGCGTCCGGGATCGCGCCGATTGACGGTCGCGCCACGATGGCAAAGCACATCTCATCCCGACAGACCTGGAAATCGTCAGATCGCCGGACGCCCAAGCCGCATCAAACCACGGCCAGCCCTCAGGTACAGGAGACGGTACGAGACCGGCGAGACCCGATATTCCAATCCGAGGTGTTGGAATAATCCGTTGCTTGCGCTAGGAACGGCGGGCAGATCCGGATCTCGCCCATGGAATTTCCGACCCAGGCGCAAGCGCAGGCCCACCTCGAGGCGCTGCGACGCCGCCGCGACGCCCTCGACCGGGAGATCGCCGACTGCTTGGCGTTCCTCGACCTCGGCCACCGCCTCCGACCGGCCGCGTCACTCCCCGAACCGGCGTCGGATCGGGCCATGGCGCCGGACGGGTTCGATGCCGGCGACGACGCGTCCCGTTCCGAGGCCCGGCGCCGGGGCCGGGCGATCGTCGCTGCCTGCGTCGCGCTCCTACGCGAGGCGGGCCGGCCGCTGCATGCGGGGGAACTCGTCGCCGGCCTCGCTGCCGCCGGCGTCACGGTGCCGGGCCCCGATCCGGTGGCCGCCCTCAACACCCGCCTGTGGAAGCGCTCGAATCCCGGCGGCCCGTTCCGGCGCCTCGGCGACGCCGTCTATGACTTGGCCTAAAAGCTTGGCCGAAAACTTGGCCGAAAGGGGCGAGGGCCCGGCGAACCGCGGTTCCCCGGCGGGCCCGCCGTCACGGTGATGCACCGCCCCGGCCCACCGCACCGGCCCTTGCCGCCCGCCCGGAACCCCTGCCGAGGGGGGATCCGGCCGAGGGCCGGAGCGATGAAGCGACCCGAAACCGTCGGCGGGGCGAGCGTTCGCCGAGTCCTTCAGCCTCACGAGGCCTTCAGCCTGAAAAGTCCTTCAGCCTCTCATGGCCCTCACCGGCCCGGCGTGAAGCTGATGGTGGCCACCGCCCGCTTGGTGCGGTCCTCCGGCCAGGGGGCGGCCTTCTGGGGGGCGCGGCCGGAATAGACCATCGTGCCCTCGCCCTTGCGCAGGGTGACGCGGCCGCGCGGGGTGTTCACGGTCACGAGGCCGTCGAGGACGAGGACGCCGAAGCCGCCGTCGATCGGGCCGCCCCAGACCGTGGTGCCGCGCACCCCCAGTGTCCCCACCGCGGTGCGGATCGCGACGTTGCCCCCGGTCGGGCCCTCGATCTTGCCGCCCACGAACAGGAAGGCGCCGCGCGCCACCGTGATCCCGAGCTTGCCGCCCTGGCGCTCGGGTTTGTAGACGAACTCGTCCACCGTGAGCTTGGCGTGTTCGCCGAGCGTCAGGACGGTGCCGTCGCTGAGCTTGGCCTCCAGGCGCGAGGAGCCCCCGGTGCGGATCATGTCGCTGAAATAGACCGGGCCCGTCGCCGTCATGTCGCGGGGCTGGCCCTCGACCACGGCCACGGCCTGGCGTTCGACCTTGTCGACCCGGCCGACCACGGTGGCGGCCCCGGCCGCGGACGGGCCGAACAGGGTCGATGCGACCGCGAGAAGGGCAGGAAGGAGGGCGGGCGGCAGGGTGGCGCGGGAGGGCATCATCGGGGTGGCTATCCGGTCCGGGCGAGCGAAGGGGGGGCGAGGAACGAAGGGGCAGGCCCGTCGGGGGCCGTCGGGGGGCCGGCGAGGGCGCGGGTTCCGGCGGTGCGGACGAGCGCAAGGGTCTCGGCCAGGGGCACCGGCCGGCCGAACAGGTAGCCCTGGCCGAAGGCGCAGCCCATGGCGGTCAGGGCCTCGGCCTCGGCCGGGATCTCGATGCCCTCGGCCACCACCGGGATGGCGAGTTCGTCGGCGAGCCGCAGGATGGTCTGGACGATCTTGCGGCTGCGCGGGTCGCCGAGCATCGCCTGCACGAAGGCGCGGTCGACCTTGAGGGTCGTGATCGGCAGGGTGCTCAGGTAGCTCAGGCTCGAATAGCCGGTGCCGAAATCGTCGATGGCGATGCCCATGCCGCTGTCGCGGCAGCGGGTGAGGGCGTCCGCGGCGGCGCGCGGGTCCTGCATCAGGATGCTCTCGGTGATCTCGAGCTTCAGGCTCTCGGGCGCCATGCCGCTGGTGGCGAGCATCTCGGCGACCATGGCGGGAAAGCTGATCAGCGCCAGGTCGTGGCCCGAGACGTTGACGCTGACGAAGGGCACGCCCTCCATGGCCTGCGGGTTCTGCAGGGCCGCCAGCATGATCTCCGGCATCACCCGGCCGACCTCGGCGAGCGCCCAGCGGGTGATCTCGACGATGAGGCCGCTCGCCTCGGCCACGGGGATGAAGGCGAGGGGCGGGATCAGGCCGCGTTCGGGGTGGCGCCATCGCATCAGCGCCTCGAAGCCCGCGAACCGGCCCGAATCCAACCGCACGATCGGCTGGAAGAACAGCACCAGTTCGCCCTCGTCGAGGGCGCGGCGCAGCTCGCGTTCCATGACGAGCTGGCCGATGGCGGCCTGCATCTGCGTCGAATGGACCGGCTGGTCGGCGGCGGCGGCGGCCCGGCTCGGCTCGGGATGCGGCAGGGTCGTGCGGTTCACCATCGCGAGCATGTCGCGGTAGCGGGCCATGACGACGCCCAGGCACATCCGCAGGATCGGGTCGAGCTGCGCGATGCGGTGCTGGATCTGGTCGTCGGTCACCGGGATCAGGCTGCAGTCGCGGGCGACCCTGGCGGAGGCCGAACGCGGGCCGGCGTCGAGGAGCGCCATCTCGCCGACGATCTCGCCGGCCCCCCGGGTCGCCAGCCTGACCTCGCCGCCCTCGCGGCGCAGGAAGATCTCGATCTCGCCGTCCATCACGAGATAGGCGGCCCGGCCGACCTCGCCCTCCTCGAACAGCACCGATCCCGTCGGCAGGGTGAGGCGGGCATAGGTATCCGGCATGGGCGTAAGGTGCGCCTCGCAGCCCGCGACAGGGCGACGGGGAAACCTTTGTCAGAAGAAGTTTAAGCGAACCTCTCCGCCCTCCTCGTGCCACCTGCTCGGATACGCCTCGCGGCGGCTCGCGGCATTGGCCGATTCGTTCATCCGGCCTTGCCAGAATGCCGGGCGAGGCGCGGGTCGCCCGCGTTCCGTTCCATGAGGATCCCGTTGGCGATGCGACGCGGACTGAGACGCCTCTCTCCGGTGATGGCCGGCCTTGCCGCGCTCCTGGCCGTGCTCGCCCTGCGCGCGACTCTGGCCGATCCGTTCGAGCGGCTGCGCCTGGCCGGCTTCGACCTCCTGCAGCGGGCCGCGCCCCGCACCCTCGCGACGCCGGCCCCGGTGCGGGTCGTCGACATCGACGACGCCACCCTGGCGCGACACGGGCAATGGCCGTGGTCCCGCGACACCGTGGCCGGGCTCGTCGACACCCTGCGCGACCTCGGTGCGGCGGCCATCGCCCTCGACGTGGTCTTCGCCGAGCCCGACCGGACCTCGCCGCGCACCCTCGCCGAGACCTGGCGCACCCGCTACGGCTGGCAGGGCGATGCCGCGGGCGACCGCCTGCCGGACCACGACGAGACCCTCGCGGCGTCCTTCGCCAAGGGCCGGGTGGTCTCGGGCTACGGCCTCCTGCCGGCCGACAACGGCGCGGCCGCCCCGGCCCGGCCCGGATTCGCGGTGCTGGGCCCCGATCCGGCCGCGCATCTGCCGGGCTTCTCCGGGGTCATCGCCAACATCCCGCTCCTCGAGCGGGCGGCGGCCGGACACGGCAGCTTCACCATCGCGGCGGGGCGCGACGAGATCGTGCGGCGCCTGCCGATCCTCGGGTCCCTGCGCGGCGGCCTCGTGCCCTCCCTCGCCCTCGAGGCGCTGCGGGTGGCGCAGGGCGAGGACACCGTCCGGGTCCGCACCGAGCAGAACGGCGGCCCGGACGGCGCCGTCACCGGATTCACCGTCCGGGTCGGGTCGCTGGAGATCCCCCTCGACGCCGAGGGCGCGCTGCTGCTCCACCACAGCGGCAGCGTGCGCGAGCGTTCCGTTCCGGCCTGGCGGCTGATGCAGCCTCAGCTCGATGCCGCCGCCCGCGAGGCGGTGGCCGGCCACATCGTGCTCCTGGGCACCAGCGCCGTCGGGCTGGGCGACCTGCGGCCCACGCCCCTCAACGCCTACGAGCCGGGCATCAACGTCCATGCCGAGGCCCTCGAGCAGATCCTCACCGGGGCGACCCTCGACCGTCCGGCCTGGGCGGGGGGCGTCGAGATCGTCGCGGCCGCCGGCCTCGCCCTCGCGGCGGCGCTGGCCGCCGCGGCCCTGGGCCTGCGCTTGGCCACCGGCCTCACGGGACTGGCGATCGCCGCCCTGGGCCTCGGCGCCTGGCTCGCCTACGTCCGGGCCGGCCTCCTCGTCGATGCCACCCTGCCGGGCCTCGTGGTCGGGCTGAGCTTTTCCGCGGCGATCCTGACGCGCCACCTCCTGGCGGAGGGGGATGCCCTGCACCTGCGCCAGGCCTTCACCCACTACCTCTCGCCCGACCTCGTCCAGGCCCTGGTGGCCGATCCCGGCGCGCTCAAGCTCGGCGGCGAGACCCGGACCATGACGTTCCTGTTCACCGACCTCGAAGGCTTCACGAGCCTCACCGAGACCCGGGGGGCGGAATCCCTCGTCGCCCTGCTCAACGGCTATCTCGACGGGTTGTGCGGCGTCGCCATGGCGCATGGCGGCACCGTGGACAAGATCGTGGGCGATGCCGTCCACGTCATGTTCAACGCGCCCCTCGACCAGCCCGACCATGCCGAGCGGGCGGTGGCCTGCGCGCTGGCCATGGATGCCTTCGCCACCGGGTTCTCGGCGGCCCAGGGCGAGGCCGGGGTGCCCTTCGGCAAGACCCGTATCGGCGTGAACACCGGGCCGGCGGTGGTCGGCAACTTCGGCGGCGCGCGCCGATTCGACTACACGGCGCACGGCGACGCCATCAACACGGCGGCCCGGCTCGAGGCGGCCAACAAGGCGCTGGGTACCCGCATCTGCATCGCCGGCAGCACCGTGGCCGGCTGCCCCGGCCGCGCCTTCCGGCCGATCGGCACCCTGATGCTGCGCGGCAAGGCCCAGGGCGTGCCGGTGTTCGAGCCGGCGCCCGCGGTGTGCGAGGCCGCCTTCGAGACCCGCTACCGCGATGCCTTCGACCGCCTCGCGGCCGGCGAGGAGGCGGGTGCGCAGGCGATGCTGGCGCTCCACGCCGAGCGCCCGCAGGACGCGGTGGTGGCCCTGCACGCCCGCCGGATCGGGGCCGGCGACCGCTCCCTGCGCATCGCCGCGTGAGCCCGGATCAGGCGGACGCGCGTGCGCCCACCAGACCCGTTGTGGCGCGGTAGCGCAGGCCGAAGGCGGAGAGCGCGATGAGGAAGGACAGGCCGTTGGTGGGCACGTAGAGGGCCGTCTCGAACACCGTGATCGTCAGGACGAACAGCCACAGCCGCAGGAACAGCATCCCGAGGGGATCGATGCCGCGCCCGCGCGCCTGCAGGTCGCGCAGCGGCGCCAGCACCAGCCACCACAGGGTCAGGGCGAGGCCGGGCAGGCCGATGTCGAGGGCGACGCTGAGGTAGCCGTTGTGCGCACTCTTGATGGCGTTGACCCAGCTCGCGCCCTCGCCGCCGCCGCCGTAGAACACGCTCTCCCAGAAGGCGCCGTAGCCGTAGCCGGTGATCGGCCGCCTGGCGATGTTGTCGAGGGCGAACCCCCAGATCTCGGTCCGCCCGGTGAAGCTGGCGCTGCCCAGCACCGAGGCCACCACGGCCTCGATGGAAGGGACGAGCACGGTCCCCACGGTGCCGGCCAGCAGCAGCGCGACCGGTCCGACGATCACGGCCGCCCGCCACCAGCCCGCCCCCGACAGGGTGCAGAGCCAGGACAGGACGAGCACCGTCGGCATCAGCGCCGAGGACGACTTGGCGGCGGTGAAGGCCAGGAACACCGCCGCGGCCACGGCCAGGGCGGTGCCGAGGATCCGGTATCCGACGCTCCGGCAGAACAGGCCCACGAACACGAAGATCGCCATGGTCGCGCCCGCGCCGTTCTTGTGGTCGAACAGCCCGCGCCAGCTGCCGGCGTGCTCCGGCTCGGTGAGGTCGCCGGCGGTGTGCATCGACAGGTTCGGCGCCAGCACTAGCCCGAGGTAGCAGACCGCCGTGATCGCGGCGGCCGTGGCGCCCAAGGTCAGGGCGAACTGGCGCAGGTTGCGGGCCAGCAGCAGCATCGCGGCCGCCGCCATCAGCATGATCAGGAGCGAGACCAGCCTGCGCCCGGAGGTGGCCGGGTCCACCGAGGTCACGGTGGTCAGGCAGAACCAGGCCAGCGTCGCCACGGCCGGGGCGGTCGTCAAAGGCCGCAGGACGCCGAGCCCGCGGTGGAGGATCACGAGGCCGGCCGCGCCGCCGATGGTGAGGAAGAGGACCTGCGTCAGGAGGTTGCCGCCCGCCCCCGATTCGATGAGGTAGGTGCCGGTCCGGTCCTGGAACGGGCTCGGCCCGACGAGGATCACCAGCAGGATCAGCACCATCGTCCCGATGCGCACCGCGTCCGGGATGTCGGCCGCTGCCGTACGCGGTGCGCCGCGCGCGATCCCCGTGCTCATGTCCGCACTCCTTCCCGGGCCGGGACGTCGGTCGCGAGGCCCGTCCCGGTCCGGCACGCGGGCGTGCCGAGGTCGGGCCCCGTTCCGCCGTACCGGCGGTGTCCAGCGGAATTCGTACCACGGGCCGGGCCACGGGCCGGGATATGGGCGGCCCGACGGATCACAGGCTCAGGAAGGCGGTGACGAGGCCCAGATCGGTGAGGCCGTGGAGGAGCTGGTCGAAGCCCATCAGCCACCAGAACGGCGCCTGCGACGGCACCAGGGCGGTGCGCCGGCCGACGATCGCCTTCACCCGGTCGACCGCGAAATGGATCGTGAAGTCCACGAGCGCCAGCCACCACAGGTGCGGCGCCACCGCGAGGGCGACGGCCAGCGTCAGGCCCGCGTGGCAGCCGGCATGGGCCGCGAGCGGCAGCAGCCAGCCCCGCGCCCCCTCCTTGCCGCGGGCCATCCATGTGGTCTGGAGGAGGAAGTCGGCGAGGTAGTGCTTGACCGCCATGACGGCGGCGAGCGCCGTCACGGTCCAGACGGGGACCAGGATCATGGACGCATGTTTCCCCGCCGACCTCGTTCGGGACGGCTCTAGAGCATGATGGGGGCAAGGGAAATCGAGTTCTTCGGCCCCGCGCCAGGCTCTCGCGGGCAGAGCGTCGATCGCTCCGGTTCGGCGATCATGCGGTGCGGGCGTGCCGGGTTCGCCTCGGGGCGCTGCGAAACCTGTCGGCGCGGCGCGATCGTCCTGGGCAGGGCGCGGGCAGGGCGCGCGAGGCCATCCGGGTGAGGGCTCGCCCCCCGGCCGCAGCGACACCCTCAAAACCGCCCCCTCCGTCATCGCCCGCAGCATCCGTCCCCATCATTTCACCCCCGCCGCGTTATCGCGCGTCGCCGATGGTGCTCTACCATCGACCCGGTGCGGGGAGGGGCGGCGATGGGTGTGCTCAGGTCGAGCCTGAAGGCGGTGACGGCGGTGGTCTCGCGCAACCGCCTCACCGCGCGGCTGTTCGAGGCGGTCTCGACCTCGCTGTTCTACAACCACGTCGCCCTGGTGAAGGGCCGACACCTGGCGGCGATCCACGCGGCCACGGGCGGGGTCGTCGAGGACGGGCCGTTCCGCGGGTTGCGGCTCGGCCGGGCGGCGCATTGGGGCCACGACGGCATCGCGATGCTGCTCGGCGACTACGAGCGCGAGGTCGCCGCCGCCCTGTTCGCGCGGGATCTCTCGGCCTACGGGGTGTTCGTGGATGTGGGCGCCGCCAACGGCTATTTCGCGGTGGGCATGGCGCTCGCCTCGCCGCTGCCGGTGGTGGCCTTCGAGCGCGACCCGGCCTCGCGCGCGGTCATCCGCGCGAATGCGGCGCTCAACCACGTGAGCCTCGACCTCAGGGAGGAGGCCACGGCGGCCGCCCTCCAGGCGGTCATCGCGAACAAGCCGGGGCGGGCCCTCGTCCTCGTCGACATCGAGGGGGCCGAACTCGCGGTGCTCGACCCCGCCGAAACGCCCGCGCTGGCCCGCGCCGACATCGTCGTCGAGAACCACGTCGTCGGCGGGACCCGCAGCCTCGACGTGCTGGCCGGGCGCCTGGCGGCGACCCACGCGGCCGTTCCGATCCCGCGCGAGGGGCGCAATCCGTTCCGGTCGGCCCACCTGCGGGCGCTGCCCGACAACGAGGCCTGGGCCTGCCTCACCGAGCAGCGCGCGGCCGATTCGGGCTGGGTGCTGTTCAAGGCGCTGGCGTATCCGTGACCGTGCCGATGACTTGGCCTGTGACTTGGCCTGTGACTTGGCCTGTGACTTGGCCCGTGATGGCGGCCACGATCCGCTCGCGCTCGGCCCGGCTCGCGGCCAGGCCCCCCCTGGCCGCGGCCAGGACGTCGGCGCCCGCCGTCCGCGGCGTACCGGCGTCGAAGGGCGGGGCGGGGGCGTATTCGAGGGCGAGCTGGACCCGCTCGGCCTCCGCCCGGCCCATCAGCTCGGCCACCAGCGTTAGGGCGAAGTCGATCCCGGCCGTGACGCCGCCGCCGGTGACGAGGTTGCCGTCGCGCACCACCCGCTCGGCCACGGGTACCGCCCCGAACGCCGCCAGCAGGTCGAGGGCGGCCCAATGGGTGGTCGCCCGCCGCCCCTCCAGAAGCCCGGCCGCCCCGAGCACCAGCGCCCCCGTGCAGACGGAGGTGACGTAGCGCGCAAGGGCCCCCTGCCGGCGCACGAAGGCCAGGGTCGCCTCGTCCTGCATCAGCGCGTTCACCCCGACCCCGCCGGGCACGCACAGCACGTCGAGGTCCGGGCAGGCCGAAAAGGTCGTCGTCGGCATCAGGACGAGGCCGGTGGCGCTGGCGACCGGATCGAGGCTGGCGGCCACCACATGCACCTGCATGCCGTCGGCCGAGGCGAAGACCTCGTAGGGCGCGGTGAGGTCGAGCTGCTGCACGCGCGGGAAGGCGAGGAGGCCGACCTGCAGGGTGTCGATCTGTCGGCTCATGGCGGGTTCCGTGATGGCGCGGCGCTCGCCCCTCCTTACCCCGGCCGGGGCGTGGCGGGGAGAGGCAGGACGATCGGGTGAAACCCGATCGTCGACCATCGGCGCGCGAAGAGCGCCCCGCGGAGCAGGCTTTGTAGGACATCCGTCCTGCAAGGCATCGAGCGCAGCGATAGCCAAGGCCGCGGAGGTGGCCGCCGGCGCTCGAGGCCCGGCAAAAACACAGGGCCATCGGGTTCACCCGATCGCCCTGAGGGGAGAGGCGCCGAATTTGACTTTCCCCCGGCCATCCCCGACACGGACGCCCTTCCCCGACACGGACGCTTTTCGGCAGCGCCGGTCCGGAGCCGCGCTTGTCCCCGCCTTCACGGCCGCCGCCTCGATGATCCGCCCGCAATGAACAGTCCCGCGGCAGACCGGACCCGAGGCGACCGTTTCCGGTTCGCCGAGACCGTCCTCGCCTTCGGTGCCCGCAGCCACGCCAACGCCTGCGCGCTGATCCTCGCCCTCTGCCTCGCCTGCTTCCTGCCCGGCCTGGTCTCGCTGCAGCCGATGGACCGCGACGAGCCGCGCTTCGCGCAGGCGACCAAGCAGATGCTGGAGACCGGCGATCTCGTCGACATCCGCTTCCAGGCCGAGGCCCGCCACAAGAAGCCGGTGGGCATCCACTGGGTGCAGGCCGCCGCGGTGGCGGCCGGGGAGGCGCTGGGCGTGCCCGAGGCCCGCACCACCATCGCCCTCTACCGCATCCCCTCGCTCCTCGGCGCCCTGGCCGCGGCGCTGCTGAGCTACTGGGCCGCCCTGGTGTTCCTCGCCCGGCGCGGGGCGGTGCTGGCCGCCGCCCTGTTCGCCACCTGCCTGATGCTCTGCGCCGAGGCGCACCTGGCCAAGACCGACGCCCTGCTCGCCGCCTGCTGCACCGCCGCCATGGGCGGGCTCGCCCGCGCCTGGATCTGGCGCGGCCGGCGCGACCTCGACCGGGCCACGGTGCTGCTGTTCTGGGCCGCTGTCGCCGTGGGCATCCTGGTCAAGGGGCCGATGGTGCCGCTCTTCGTCGGCCTGCCCGCCGTGGCGCTCTGCCTCCTCCACCGCTCCGGCGCCTGGCTGCGCGCGCTGCGGCCCGCCTTCGGCCTCGCCCTCACCCTCGTCGTGGTGGCGCCGTGGTTCGTCGCCATCGTCTGGAAGAGCGGCGGCGCCTTCCTCAGCGCGTCGGTGGGGCAGGACATGCTCGCCAAGGTCGGCGGGGCCGCCGAGAAGCACGGCGCGCCCCCCGGCACCTACCTCCTGGTGTTCTTCGCCACCTTCTGGCCGGGAGCCGCCTTCGCGGCGCTGGGCCTGCCCCTCGCCCTCGCCAACCGCCGCACCGACGCCGCCGCCTTCCTGCTCGCCTGGATCGTCCCGGCCTGGCTCCTGTTCGAGGCGGTGCCGACCAAGCTCCCGCACTACCTCCTGCCGGTGATGCCGGCGGTGGCGCTCCTCGCGGTGATGGCCCTGGTGCCGGGGGCCGCCCTCGACCCCTGGCGGGCCGGCACGCTGCCGGGCCGGATCCGCCACGCCGCCGCCGCCGCCCTCGTGGTGCTGATCCCGGTGGGGCTCGGCGCCGGCCTCGTCGGGGTCGCCTGGCACCTCGACCGGGTGGTCCCCTGGGCCGGCCTCGCGCCGCTCGCCGCCGCCTGCCTCGTCGCGGTCGCCTCCGCCGGGGCGTTGGTGCGGGCGCACCGGGAGCGCGCGATGATGCTCGGCGTCCTCGCCTCCGTCCTGCTCGTGCCGGGCGTGCTCGGGCTGACCCAGCCGTCGCTGGCCGCGCTCCAGGTCTCCCCCCGGCTCGCCGCCATCCGCGATCGCCTGCCCTGCCGGCCCGCCGTCGCCAGCCTCGGCTACCGCGAGCCGAGCCTCGTCTTCCTCATCGGCACGGACCTGACCATGCTCAACACCGGCGCCGAGGCGCGCGACTTCCTTTCCGCCGGCGGCTGCCGCCTCGTCTTCGTCGACGGCCGCCACGCCGGCGACCTCGAGGCGACGCGGGCGAGGGACCCGGCGGGCGGTCAGGTCTCCGTGGTCGGGCAGGTGTCGGGCTTCAACCTCAACACCGGGCGCCGGGTCGACCTCTCCGCCTATGCGGTGACGCCGTGAGCGTGCTGCCCGCCCTGCCCGAATCCGGGTCCTTGCGCCTCTCGGTGGTGGTGCCGGTCCGCAACGAGGCCGGCAACATCGCCGCCCTGGTGGCGGAGATCGGCGCGGCCTGCGCCCCCCTGGCCCCGTTCGAGGTGATCTACGTCGACGACGGCTCCAGCGACGGCACCGCCGCAGCATTGGCCGCCGCCCGGGCCGGCCGGCCCTGGCTGCGGGTGCTCCGCCACGCCCGCAGCGCCGGCCAGTCGGCGGCGGTGCGCAGCGGCATCGCGGTGGTGCGCAGCCCCGTCGTCGCCACCCTCGACGGCGACGGCCAGAACGACCCCGCCTTCATCCCCGCCCTGTTCGCGGCCCTGGAGGCGGGCGGCGCCGGGGTCGGCCTGGCGCAGGGCCAGCGCGTCGGGCGCAAGGACGGGCGCCTCAAGACGCTGCAGTCGCGCATCGCCAACGGCGTGCGCGGGCGCATCCTCAAGGACGACACCCGCGACACCGGCTGCGGCCTCAAGGTGTTCCGCCGCGAGGTCTACGGGGCGCTGCCGTATTTCGATGCGCTCCACCGCTTCATGCCGGCGCTGGTGGCCCGCGAGGGCTACCGTGTCGTCCACCGCGACGTGGTCGACCGGCCGCGCTTCACCGGGCGCTCGAACTACGGCCTGTTCGACCGGCTCTGGGTCGGGCTTCTCGATCTCGCCGGGGTCTGGTGGCTGATCCGGCGCCGGCGCCCCGCACCCGCGGTGGCGGAGGGATGACCCCATGCTGATGCAGCTCTCCGAGGACCTGGGCGGCTACGTCTACGACGTCTTCGTCACCCGCTTCGACCTGTGGCTGGTGTTCGGGCTCGCCGCGCAGCTGGTGTTCGGCTCGCGCTTCGTCCTGCAGTGGATCGCCAGCGAGCGGGCCGGCCGCAGCGTGATCCCGATGTCGTTCTGGTTCCTCTCCATCGCCGGCGGGCTGATGACCCTGGTCTACGGCTTCGTGCGCCGCGAGCCGGTGATCATCTTCGGCCAGGGCCTCTCGACCCTGATCTACCTGCGCAACGTCGCGCTGATCGTGCGCGAGCGCCGGGGCGGAGCGCCGAAGGCCCCGTGACGCCGCTGCCTGCCTTCCACGACGACCTCGACGCCAGCCTTACCGAGCTGTGGCGGCTCCTGGGGGAGGGCGCCCGCAAGGCCGGCAGCGGCTTCCACACCCCGGCGCTGGCGACGGTGGACGCCGACGGCCGGCCGCAGGTGCGCACCGTGGTGCTGCGCGCCGCCGACCGGGAGACGGGCACCCTGCGCTTCCATTGCGACCGGCGCTCGCGCAAGGCCGACGAGATCGCCGCCACCGGTTTTGCCGCGCTGCACGCCTACGACAGGGACACCAAGATCCAGATCCGGGTGTCCGGTCAGGCCCGCCTGCACACCGACGACGCGCTCGCCGATGCCGCCTGGGCCGGCGCGATGGCGATGAGCCGGGTCTGCTACGGCACCGTTCCGGCCCCGGGTGCGGGCATCGCCGCGGGCGACGCCTACACGCTGCCCGAGGCGGAGGAGGCGGTGGCCCTCGGCCGCGCCAACTTCTGCGCCGTGCAGGTCCGGGCCGAGGCCCTGGAGTTCCTCTACCTCGACCGGCGCGGCCACCGCCGGGCCGGTTTTTCTTGCGATGGGGCGGGGTGGACGGGGCGGTGGCTGGTGCCGTGAGGCCCGGCGCCACTCTACGAAGGAGATCTCTCGTTCACATCGCCGCGCGCAACCGCGCAAACCCGGCATCCAGATCCGCCTGCAGATCCTCGAGGTTCTCCAGCCCGATATGGAAGCGCAGGCCCGGGCCGCCCGGCTCCCAGCGGGTGGCGGTGCGGTAGGTCTTGCAGTCGAAGGGGATGACGAGGCTCTCGAAGCCGCCCCAGGAGAACCCCATCCCGAACAATTCGAGCCCGTCGAGCAGGGCGGCCAGCGCCGCGGTGGGGACGGGCTCGAGGATCACCCCGAACAGGCCCGAGGAACCGGAGAAGTCGCGTTTCCAGATCGCGTGGCCGGGGTCGTCGGGCAGGGCCGGGTGGAGGACGCGCAGCACCTCCGGCCGGGCCTGCAGCCAGCGCGCCATGGCGAGCCCCTGGCGCTCGTGCTCGCGCAGGCGCAGTTCCATGGTGCGCAGGCCGCGCAGCGCCAGAAACACGTCCTCCGCCCCGGCGCACATGGCGAAATGCTCGAAGGTGCGGTGCAGGGCCGGCCAGTGCGCGGCGTTGGCCGAGGTGAGGCCCAGCAGCAGGTCCGAGCCGCCGCTGAGGTACTTGGTGCCCGCCTCCACGGCGATGTCGACCCCGCGTTCGTGGGGCGGGAAGAACAGCGGCGTCGCCCAGGTGTTGTCCATGATCACCGCCGCCCCGCGGGCATGGGCGACCGCCGCGATGGCCGGCACGTCCTGCATCTCGAAGCTCTGCGAGCCCGGCGCCTCCACCAGCACCGCCCTGGTGGTCTCGCGCATCAGCTCGCCGATCCCGGCACCCACCAGCGGGTCGTAATAGGTCGTCTCGACCCCGAACCGCTTGAGCACGCCCTCGCAGAACAGGCGGGTCGGGCGGTAGGCGGAATCGGTCACCAGCAGGTGGTCGCCCGCACTCACCACGCTCATCAGCGCCACGGTGAGCGCGGCGAGCCCCGAGGGCGTCAGGACGGTGCCGGCAGCGCCGGTGAGTTCGCTCCAGGCGTCCTTGAGGGAATCCATCGTCGGCGAGCCGCTGGTGCCGTAGTCGTAGCGTCCGCGCCGGTGCATCAGGTCGTCGTAGGTGGGGAACAGCACCGTCGAGCCGCGATAGATCGGGGTGTTGACGAAGCCGTGCTGGGCCGAGGGGTCGCGGCCCGCATGGATCAGGCGGGTGCTGCGGCCAAAGCGGCCGGGATCGCGGGGAGGGGTGTTCGACATCGTCACCGAGGCAGGGCGAGGGGGGTATTGCGGTGCGATCACAGCCCGTGCGCGGCTGCGGCGTCAACCCGCGGGGGTTGACCCGAGGGCGTGATCCTTCGCAATGGCCCCGTCGTCATCACGAGACCGCGGACATCGCCCTTGGCCGATCCAACCCCTCGACGACCGCGTGCCGCGGCGCCGCGCCGGGGCCCCGAAGGAGGGCTCGATGGTGTTTCTCGGCCTCCGGCGGCCTCCCGAGCGGCCTCCGCGGCGCTGCGGCGCCTCGGGATGAGGGCTCTCGGGAAGAAGGCTCTCGCGGGAGCGGTGGCGTCGGCGGCCGTGATCGTCACCCCCGCCCTGGCGGACGGCACGCTGGCGCAGGTCAAGGCCCGCGGGCACCTCGTCTGCGGCGTCAGCCCCGGGGTCGCCGGGTTCAGCCTGCCCGACAGCGCCGGCGCGTGGCGCGGCCTCGACGTCGATTTCTGCCGGGCGGTGGCCGCGGCGATCTTCGACGACCCCAAGGCGGTGCGGTTCGTGCCCCTGTCCTCGGCCGCCCGCTTCACCGCCGTGCAATCGGGGGAGGTCGACGTGCTGGCGCGCAACACCACCTGGACCCTGTCGCGCGACACCAGCGCCATGAACTTCCCCGCCATCACCTTCTTCGACGGGCAGGGGTTCCTGGTGCGCAAGGCCCGCGGGATCGGCGCAGTGAAGGACCTCGACCGGGCCACCGTCTGCCTGCAGCAGGGCACCACCACCGAACTGAACCTCGCCGATTGGTTCCGCACCCGCGGGCTCACCTATCGGGTCGTCACCTTCGCCAATTCCGAGCAGACCCTGGGCGCCTACGAATCCGGCCGCTGCGACGCCTATTCCACCGACAAGTCCTCCCTCTACGGCGAGCGCCTGCGCACCGCGGACCCGGAGGAGCACGTCATCCTCGACGAGACCATCTCGAAGGAGCCCTTCGCGCCGGCGGTGCGCCAGGGCGACGACCAGTGGCGCGACATCGTCGCCTGGACCCACTACGCCATGCTCGACGCCGAGGAAGCGGGCATCGGCCAGGCCAACCTCGCGGCGATGCGCAAGTCCGCGCCGGGACCCGACGCCCGCCGCATCCTCGGGCTGGAGGGCCGCTACGGCGAACGGCTCGGCCTCACCGTGGATTGGGCCGAGCGCATCGTCCGCCACGTCGGCAACTACGGCGAGGTGTTTTCGCGCAACGTCGGCGAGGGCTCGCCGCTCAAGGTGCCGCGCGGGCTCAACGCGCTGTGGACGCAAGGGGGCCTGCACTACGGGCCGCCGATCCGGTGAACCATGCCTGACCCCGCCCGCTCTCCCGTTCGCCGGCGTGCGCTGGCCATCCAGGCGGCCGTCGTCGTCGCGCTGGCGGGGATCGCCTATCTCGCCGCCGCCAACGCCTCCGACAAACTCGCGCGCCAGGGCATCGTCGGCGGGTTCGGGTTCCTGTGGCGCAACGCCGGGTTCGACATCAGCCAGCGGCTGATCCCCTATGCCGCCGCCACGGCCACCTACGGCGAGGCGATCCTCGTCGGGCTCCTCAACACGCTCCTGGTCTCGGGCCTCGCCATCGTGCTCGCCACGGCACTGGGGTTCGCCCTCGGCATCGCCCGGCTCGGGCCCAACCTCCTGGCCCGGTGGCTGGCGGCCGGCTACATCGACCTCGTGCGCAATCTGCCGCTGCTGCTGCAGCTTCTGGTCTGGTACGTGGCGGTGCGCCTCGCGCTGCCCGACCCGCAGGAGCCGGCCTCCCTGTGGGGGATCGCCAGCCTCAGCCAGCGCGGGCTCTACCTGCCGCAGCCCGACCTGGGCGGGCGCGGCTGGGCGATCCTCGTCGCCGGCGTCCTCGGCCTCACCGCGGCCGTCGCCGCGCGGCGGTGGCCGCTCCGGCTCGCCCTGATCCTCGGGGCTCCCGTCCTGACCCTGGCGGGGCTGTGGCTCGCCGGCACGCCGCTCGGCCTATCCTGGCCGGTCCGCGGCCCCTACGACGTCGAGGGCGGCCTGGCCGTGCTGCCGGAGTTCGCCGCCCTGCTGATCGGGCTCTCCACCTACACCGCCGCCTTCATCGCCGAGATCGTGCGCGCCGGGCTCATGAGCGTGCCGGTGGGGCAGACGGATGCCGCCAGGGCCATCGGCCTGTCGCGCAGCCAGACCCTGCGCCTCGTCACGGTGCCCCAGGCGATGCGGGTGATCGTGCCCCCGCTCACCAGCCAGTACCTGACGCTCACCAAGAACTCGTCGCTGGCGGTGCTGATCGGCTATCCCGACCTCGTCCACGTGGTTATGGGCACCGTGCTCAACCAGACCAACCAGGCCATCGAGGCGGTGGCGATCACCATGGCGGTCTACCTCCTCGTCAGCCTGTCCACGGCGCTGGCCATGAACGCCTACAACGCCCGCGTCGCGCCGGCGGGGCGCCGATGACCCGGTTCGTGCGCAGCACCCCGGTCCCGCCGAGGCCACGCCCGCCGAGGCCCGGGGGCGCCTTCGGATGGCTGCGCGAAAACCTGCTCTCGGGATGGGGCAACGCGCTCACCACCCTGGTGATCCTGGCGCTGCTCGCCTGGCTGGTGCCACCGGTGCTGCGCTTCCTCGTGGTCGACGCGGTCTGGACCGGGACCTCCGGCGAGGCCTGCCGCCCGGAGGTGGCGGGCCGGCCGGTGGGGGCCTGCTGGGCCTTCGTCGCCGACAAGATCGGCTACCTCGTCTACGGCTCCTATCCGGTGGGGGAGCGCTGGCGGGTGAACCTCGTGTTCGCCCTCGCCGCCCTGGGCGCGGGCTGGATGCTGTGGCTCGATGCGCCCCGGCGCGGTCTCGGCGCGGTCCTGGTCTTCGCCGTGCTGCCCGTGGTCGGCTTCGTCCTGCTCGCGGGCGCGCCCCGGCTCGGCCTCGGGTCGGTGCCGACCGGGCTGTGGGGCGGCATGCTGGTGACCTTCGTGGTGGCGCTCACCGGAATCGTCGCCGCGCTGCCGCTCGGCATCCTGCTGGCGCTCGGGCGGCGCTCGCGCCTGCCGGTGCTGCGCTACGCCTGCATCGGCTTCATCGAGTTCTGGCGCGGGGTGCCGCTCATCACCGTGCTGTTCATGGCCAACGTGATGCTGCCCCTGTTCCTGCCCGGCGACCTCACCGTCGACCGGCTGGTGCGGCCGCTCGTGGGCATCGCGCTGTTCGCCTCGGCCTACATGGCCGAGGTGGTGCGCGGCGGCCTCCAGGCGATTCCCGACGGCCAGTCGCAGGCGGCCGCCGCCCTCGGGCTGACCCGGGTGCAGACCCTGCGCCACGTCGTGCTGCCCCAGGCCCTCAAGGTGGTGGTGCCCGGCATCGTCAACACCCTGATCGGCCTGTTCAAGGACACGACGCTGGTCTCCATCGTCGGCATCGCCGACTTCATCCGGGTGCTGGAATCGGCGCGCGCCGATCCGCGCTGGTCGGCGCCGATGGTGCCGCTCACGGCCTACGTCTTCGCCGGGCTGTTCTACTTCGCCTTCTGCTTCCTGATGGCGCGCTACGCCGGCTTCATCGAGCGGCGGCTGGCCGCCGGGGACCGGGCCCGATGAACCCGTCGGCCAAAAGCGAGCCGGGCAAAAGCGAGCCGGGCAAGAGTGAGATGGGCAAGAGTGAGCCGGCCGTCGTCCTGTCGGGCGTCAACGCCTGGTACGGCGACACCCATGTCCTGCGCGACGTCGACCTCACCGTGGCCCGGGGCGAGCGGGTGGTGGTGTGCGGCTCCTCCGGGTCGGGCAAGTCGACCCTGATCCGCTGCATCAACGGGCTCCAGCCCCACCTGTCGGGCAGCATCGCCGTGACGGGCATCCGCCTCGACGGCCCGGCGGCCCTGGAGGCGGTGCGCGCCCGCGTCGGCATGGTGTTCCAGAGTTTCGAGCTGTTCCCCCACCTCACCGTCCTCGAGAACTGCACCCTGGGCCCGGTCCACGTCCGGCGCCTGGCCCGCGCCGAGGCCGAGGCGCTGGCGCGCCACCACCTCGCCCGCCTGCGCATCCCCGAGAAGGCGGACGCCCGCCCCGCCGACCTCTCCGGCGGCCAGCGCCAGCGCGTGGCCATCGCCCGCGCCCTGTGCATGGAGCCGGCGGTGATGCTGTTCGACGAGCCGACCTCGGCCCTCGACCCGGAGATGGTGGAGGAGGTGCTCGAGGCCATGGTGGACCTGGCGCGGTCCGGGATGACCATGGTCTGCGTCACCCACGAGATGGGGTTCGCCCGCCGCGTCGCCGACCGCATCGTGGTCATGGACCAGGGCCAGGTCGTCGAGGTGGCCCCGACGGACGCGTTCTTCGCAGGACCCCGCCACCCCCGGTCCCGTGCCGTCCTGGGGTTGGCGCCGGTGTGATGCGGAGCCGGCGTCCGGCTGGTCCGGTTCGTTAACGCCCTTGCGCTACCCGTTGATGGTCCTCGCGTTCTTCGAGAAGTGCCAGCGGTGCGTATCCTCCGGTCCCTTGCCGTCTGCAGTGTCTTCGGCATCAATCTCGTGGCGATCGGCTTCGTGTGCGCCGACCGGCTGGCGCATCCGCCCGTCGCCCCGATTCCCGTCATGGCCCGCTCGACCCAGCTCGGCCCCAGCACCACGGGGGCGATCCCCGGCTCCGCGCCGGTCGCCTCCATGAAGGTGGCGCCGCTGCCCAAGGCCACGGACGGCTTCGACACCGAGCGGCTCAACGCCCTCCTGCGCGGCGATCCGATCTCCGGCCCCGCCCGGCGCTGACCCGGACCCCGCCGGCGTGCCATGATCGGCCGGACGGAGGCCGACCTCTCGATGCGCAGCCTCATCACCGACATCGCCGGCATCCGCGTCGGCCACGCCCACGACCGGCGCCTGGCCAGCGGCACCACCGCGATCCTGTTCGACGCCCCCGTGACGGCGGGCGTCGACGTGCGCGGCGGCGGCCCCGGCACCCGCGAGACCGACCTCCTCGACCCCGAGCGCACGGTGGCGGCCATCGACGCCCTCGTCCTGTCGGGGGGCTCGGCCTTCGGGCTCGATGCGGCGGCCGGCGTCGTCGCCCGCCTCGCCGAGACCGGGCGCGGCTTTTCGGTGGGGGCCGCCCGCGTCCCGATCGTGCCCGCCGCGGTCCTGTTCGACCTCCTCAACGGCGGCGACAAGGCGTGGGGCCGCTTTTCGCCATACCGCGACCTCGGCTACGCCGCCGCCCGTGCGGCGGCCCCCGCCTTCGCCCTCGGCTCGGTGGGGGCCGGGATGGGCGCCACCACCGCCGGCCTCAAGGGCGGCCTCGGCTCGGCCAGCGCGCCCGTGGCCGGCACGCAGGCCCATGTCGGGGCGCTCGCCGCGGTCAACGCCTTCGGCCGGGTGACGGTGGGGGAGGGGCCGTGGTTCTGGGCGTCCCCCTTCGAGGTGGGCGCGGAGTTCGGCGGGCGCGGGTTCCCCCCGGCGATGCCGGCCGACGCCTTCGCCTGGCCGAGCAAGGAGTTGCCCGGCGCCAACACCACCCTTGCGGTGGTCGCCACCGACGCGATCCTCACCAAGGCGCAGGCCCGCCGCCTCGCGGTGATGGCGCAGGACGGCCTCGCCCGGGCGATCCACCCGGTCCACACGCCGCTCGACGGCGACGTGGTCTTCGCCGTCGCCACCGGCCGGGTGCCGCTGGCCGATCCCGTCGGCGACCTCGCCCGCCTCGGCGACGCGGCGGCCCGCGTGCTGGCCCGGTCGGTGGCCATCGGGGTCTTCGAGGCCACGGCCCTGGCCGCCGGTCCCCCCGCCTGGCGCGATCGCCACGGGGGCTGAGGCCCGGCCCCCGAGGGCGGGGCCCCTCGCGTTCCGCCGCCGCCAAGCCACGCCGCCGCCAAGCCCCGCCGCCAAGCAACGCCGGCGGCTCGCATCGATATCGCCAGATGCGCCAGTCTGGAATTGTTATAATTCTCAGGTCAGGCACCGTCAAAATGGGTGGCACGACGACGCAGTGCCAGTTAATCCCATGACGACGATAAATGTTGAACGCGGCCCGTATTGGTTTATGCCTGCGCCCGGTCCCCGCCGCCATCCGGCGTTGCGGGCACGGCCGGGGCGGATCGGCCTCGCGGAGTGTCGAGTGATGCTGGGACGTGGCGGTCGCAGGGCCCTGGTCGGGGCGGTTTTCGCGAGCCTGGCGGCGGTGGGCGCTTCCCACGCCAAGGAGGTGCCGATCGGCCCGCACGTGGTCCAGCAGGGCATCGACGTCGGCGCGGTCTACCTGCAGCCGATCGAGATGGACCCGCCCGGCATGATGCGCGCGGCCGCCGACTCCGACATCCACCTCGAGGCCGACGTCCGCGCCGCCAAGGACAACAGGAACGGTTTCGCCGAGGGCGACTGGATGCCCTCGCTGTCGGTCACCTTCGCGCTGGTGAAGCTCGACGGCGACAAGCCCACCGAGACCAGGGTGAGCGGCACGCTGATGCCGATGGTGGCCAACGACGGCCCGCACTACGGCGACAACGTCAAGCTCGCCGGCCCCGGCCGCTACCGCCTGACCGTGACCGTGGCGCCCCCCGGCCCGCACGCGCATTTCGGCCGCCACGTCGACAAGGAGACCGGCGTCGGGGAGTGGTTCAAGCCGTTCGACCTCGTCCAGGACTTCACCTTCGCCGGCACCGGCAAGAAGGGGGCGTATTGACCGCCCGGTGGGCCGCCGGGGCCCTGCTCGCCGCCGGTCTCGCCGCGTCCCCGGCCCGGGCCGATGACCTGCCGGTGATCCGGGTCGAGATGCGCGACGGGGTCATCGTCCCCAGCGTCATCGAGGTTCCGGCCAACACCCGCTTCAAGCTCGAGATCGCCAACACCGGCCAGACCCCGGTGGAGTTCGAGAGCGCGGAGTTGCGCCGCGAGAAGGCGATCGCGGCCGGCTCCACCTCGTCGATCGTGTTCCGCACCGTCGATCCCGGCTCCTACGCGGTGTTCGACGACTTCCACCCGGAGGCCAAGGCGACCCTGGTCGCGAAATGACCTCCGCCCGTCGCTCACGCCGATCGGCATCCCCTCTCCCTCGGCGAGGAGGGCAGGGGCAGGGGGAGGGGACGGTCGGGCGACCCTCTTCGGGCCCGGCGGACCCGACACGCCCATCCTCGATCCTCCCCGTCACCGAAGGCACCCTCCCGTGACCCCCCAGCCCATCGCGCACCCACCCGGCCTGCCCCGGCCCGGCCTCGGCCGGATCGACGCCGGCCTGGCGCGGCTCGGCGACTGGCTCGGGCGCCACCTGCGCACGGTGCGGGCGCTGCAATGGGCGGTGGTGGCGGTCTACCTCGTGCTCGTGGCGGTGCCGGCCTTCCTGCCGCTGCCCGGGCGCAGCGCCCAGATCTGGACCGACCTGACGCTGGCGGCGCAATTCGCGTTCTGGGGCATCTGGTGGCCGTTCGTGCTGGTGAGCATGGCGGTGGTGGGCCGGGCCTGGTGCGGCCTGCTGTGCCCGGAGGGCACCCTCACCGAGGCCGCCAGCCGCTGGAGCCTCGGGCGGGCGGTGCCGCGCTGGCTGAGCTGGGGCGGCTGGCCGTTCGTGGCCTTCGCGGGCACCACGGTCTACGGCCAGATGGTCAGCGTCTACGGCTACCCCAAGCCCGTCCTCGTGGTGCTCGGCGGCTCGACCCTCGCGGCGATGGCGGTGGGCCTCGTCTACGGCCGCAACAAGCGGGTCTGGTGCCGCTACCTCTGCCCCGTCAACGGCGTCTTCGCGGTGCTGGCCAAGCTCGCCCCGGTGAGCTTCCAGGTGGACGGCCGCACCTGGGCCGCCTCGCCCCGCCCGGCCCGGTCGGAGGCGTTCAACTGCGCGCCCCTGGTCCCCGTCAGGACCATGCGCGGGGCGGGCGCCTGCCACATGTGCGGGCGCTGCAGCGGCTACCGCGGCGCCGTGCGCCTCGCCCGGCGCTCGCCCAACCACGAGATCGTCCATGTCGCCGGCACCGAGCCGGATGCCGGCCAGAGCGCCCTGATCCTGTTCGGGATGATGGGGCTGGCGGTGGGCGCCTTCCAATGGTCCTCGAGCCCGTGGTTCGTGTCGGCCAAGCAGGCCCTGGCCACCTGGCTGATCGAGCGCGGCACCGCCTGGCCCCTCGAGACGACCCTGCCGTGGTGGGTGCTCACCAACTACCCCGAGCACAACGACGTGCTCAGTCTCCTCGACGGGACGATGCTGATCGCCTACGTCGCCGCCGCGGCAATCGGCCTCGGGCTCGCCCTCGCCGCCCTGGTGGCGCTGGCGACCCGGGCGCTCGGCGCGTGGTCCTGGCCCCGCTTCCACCACCTCGTCCAGACCCTGATCCCGGTGGCCGGCTGCGGCCTGTTCCTGGGGCTCTCCGCCCTCACCGTCGGGTTCCTGCGCGGCGAGCGCATCGACGTCCCGTTCGTGCCCGAGATCCGGGCGCTGCTGCTGGCCGGGGCCTGCCTCTGGACCCTGCGCCTCGCCTACGCCGTCGCCGGCCTCTCCGGCCGCGGCCTGCGGCGTCTGTCCGCCACCGCCGCCATCGGGGCGGCCATCGCCCTGTCGAGCGCCGGCTGGGTCCTGATGTTCTGGATCTGGTGACCGCCTTCCCTCCCTCCACAGGAGATCCGCCATGATCGGCGCCTTCGTCATCGCCTTCCGCGAGGTCATCGAGGCCGGCCTCATCGTCGGCATCGTCATGGCCGCCACCCGCGGCATGCCCGGCAGCCGGCGCTGGATCGCGCTGGGGGTCGCGGCGGGTCTCGCCGGAGCGGCCCTGCTGGCGCTGTTCGCCGAATCGGTCTCCGACGCCTTCGACGGCACCGGCCAGGACATCCTCAACGCCGGCGTCCTCGTCGTCGCGGTGCTGATGCTGGTCTGGCACAACACCTGGATGAGCCGGCACGGGCGCGAGCTCGCCGGCGACCTGCGCGCGGCCGGCGATGCGGTGCGGGCGGGCGAGCGCCGGGCGGCGGCGCTGGCCGTGGTGGTCGGCGCCGCGATCCTGCGCGAGGGGGCCGAGCTCGTCCTGTTCCTCTACGGGCTGGTGGCCTCGGGCGCTTCCGGCGCCGACCTCCAGATCGGGGCGCTGGCCGGGGTCGCGGCGGGCGCGGCGGTCTCGGCCGTGAGCTACTTCGGGCTCGCCGCGATCCCCACCCGCTACGTCTTCTCCGTCACCTCGGCGCTGATCGTGCTGCTGGCCGCGGGCCTGGCCGCCCAGGCGGCGCAGTTCCTCGCCAACGCCGGCCTCGTCACCGTGCTCGGCCAGACCCTGTGGAACACCGCCGCCATCCTGCCCGAGGCGTCCTGGCCCGGCCGCGTCCTGCATGCGCTCGTCGGCTACACCGACCGCCCCACCGCGCTCCAGGGCGCCACCTACCTCGCGACGGTCCTGGTGATGCTCGCCCTGATGCAGTGGAGTGCGACCGGTCGTCCCCGGGCCCTGCGGACCGCCTGAGGCCCCCTTGCTGGCGGGCGCGCGCGATCTAGTTCAGATGAAATGAATACGATCATCGTCGTCGCCCTGATCTGTGCCGCCAACCTGCCGCAGCCCGACTGCACGCGCGAGACCGCCCTCGACGTGATCACCGGCCCTGCCCACTCCCTGCAGGAATGCCTGCTGCAGGGGCCCATCCTCGCCGCCAGCGCCGGCCATTCCGGCGATGCCGGCCGCTACGTCAAGACGCGCTGCGAACAGCGCCGCTGATCGCAAGGGAAGGCTGCCACATGGACGACGAGGTCAGCCCGGATCGGGCGGTGATGATCCGCCTGCGGGCGCGCCTGGCGGTGGTGGAGCGCGCGGCCTGGTTCGGCTTCGCCCATGCCATGCGCACCGCGCCGGAGGCGACCCTCGCCTATCTCGACGCCGAGCGCGCCAAATGCGCCGAGGGTTTCGGCCAGCGCGGCTGGGCCGCCGACCTCACCCCGGCCGAGCGCAGGATGCTGGGCGCCGAGGTCGACGCCGGCCTCGCACAACTGGCCGCCGACGGCCGGGACGCCTGAATCGACGACTGCGCTTGTCGAGCGGAGCGAGGCTCCTCGCCCGGCGCCATGCCGGTCGGACCGGCACACGTGACTCGGGCGCCGCAGCGCCCATGCCGGCGCGGATGACGGTCTTTCCCTCGTTGGGATCCGTGCGCCCGCTGCCTCGACGAGCCCTTCTACAACGACCCGGCCGCTCGAAAGACCGGCGGCGGCACGCCGGTGTCCCCGCGCGACAGGGGAGGGTTGGTGCGACCTCTCCGGCCACGACCTCGCGGACGGTAGCCTGCGGCTCGCTTCGAAGCGTTCGAGCGGGACGCTTTCCCTTCGTCTTGCGAGGAGGTGGCAGGGGAGTGGAGTGGTTCCGCCTGCCTCGACACAGGGTCGCCGGGCCAACCCCGCAAGGGGGAGGGGACACGCGCCTCGATCGTCAGCGAACTTGCATTAGCATTTATTTCCTGGAATAAAAGTCCTAGGATACTTGTCAGGTCCGGGTTCTCCACCCTTCTCCCGTGCGGCCGAAGCCCTGTGGATGCCCGGCCGCGCCGCCCGTCCGCCGACGCGGCCCGCGTGCTAGACTGCGCGGGCGAGGGATCGCGGCGATCCCCCGTGTCCCCGTCTTGGCGGGCAACCGGACTTGGCGGGCAACCGGACTTGGCGGGCAACCGGAGCGGTGATGACGGTCGGCATCGAGATGGGCGTCAGCCTCGGCGCGGGCGCGGAACCCGCCCTCATGGACCTCGAGGAGCTGCTCGCGACCCGCCTCCTCGTCCAGGGCAATTCCGGCTCGGGCAAGTCGCACCTCCTGCGCCGTCTGCTCGAACAGAGTGCCGGCGCGGTGCAGCAGGTGGTGATCGACCCGGAAGGCGATTTCGTCACCCTGGCCGCCGCGCACGGCCACGTCGTGGTCGACGGCGCCCATGGCGAGTCCGATCTCCAGGCCATCGCCGCGCGGGTGCGCGCGCACCGGGTCTCGGTGGTGCTCGATCTGGAGAGCCTCGACGCCGAGGCGCAGATGCGGGCCGCGGCCGCCTTCCTCGGCGGCCTGTTCGAGGCCGAGCGCGCCCATTGGTATCCCGTCCTCGTGGTGGTCGACGAGGCCCAGGTGTTCGCGCCGGCCGCCGCCGGCGAGGTCTCGGACGAGGCGCGCAAGGCCTCGCTGGGGGCGATGACCAACCTGATGTGCCGCGGCCGCAAGCGCGGGCTCGCCGGGGTGATCGCGACGCAGCGCCTGGCCAAGCTCGCCAAGAACGTGGCCGCCGAGGCCACCAACTTCCTGATGGGCCGCACCTTCCTCGACATCGACATGGCACGCGCCGCCGACCTGCTCGGCCTCGACCGGCGCGGCGCCGAGCGTTTCCGCGACCTGGCGCGCGGCGAATTCGTGGCCCTCGGGCCCGCCCTCAGCCGGCGTCCCCTGGCGCTGCGCATCGGCCCGGTCTTCACCGGAAGCCGGGCCGGCTCGCCGACCCTGATCCCGCTGCCGCAGGCCGCCACCGCCGATCTGCGCGCCCTGATCCTGACCCGCGCCGACGACGAGCCCGCCGCCTGGACGCCGGCCCCGCGGGCGACGCCGACGCCGCGCACCACGCCGGCCGAGCTGATGCGCGAACTCGGCCGCCACCGGCCCGAGCCCGTCGAGGCGGCGCCGACCCTGTCGGAGGCCGAGATCCGCGAGGGGATCGAGGCGGTCCTGCGCGGCATCGCCGACGACCGCGATGCCGCCGGCCAGCCGGTGGCGGTGGTCTACCAGGACTTTCTGGTACGCTGCCGGATGCGGGGCCTCGACGGCGAGGCGATCACCCTCTCGGCCTTCCGCCGGCGCCTGGGCGTCGCACGGGCCGGCGTCGACGAGGAGGCCGCCGGAGTCGATCCCCAGGCCGATGCCCGCTGGGAAGAGGCGCGGAGCGTGGCCGCAGCCCTGCCCGACGAGGTCCAGGGCCTGTTCCTTCTGCTCGCCCGCGCGGCCCTGGCCGCCGAGCCCTGCCCGGGCGACGAGGCCCTGGCCCGGGCGATCGGCAGCCGTTCGCCCGGCCGGGCCCGGCGCCTGCTCAGCTACATCGAGACCCGCGGCACCATCGTCTGCCGCATGGATTATCGCGGCAACCGCGTCGTCGCCCTGCCGGGGCTCGGCTGCGAGACCGCGCCGGGCGATCCCAAGGCATCGCCCGGTGACCCCAAGGCGCCGCCGAGCGAGGTCAAGGGTTTGGCCCGTGAAGGCAAGGCGGTGCCGCCGGAGGGCTTCGGCCTGTTCGCGGCGGAATAGGGCCCGCCCGCCACGGCCTCAGGAGCCGGCGCTCGTCGCGCCCTCGCAGCCGCTCGACGCGTAGGCCCTGACGATCGCGGACAGGAGGCCCGGATAGCGGGCCTCGACCTCGGCGTGGCGCGAGTGGTTGCGCATCTCGACGCCGTGACGCTCGCAGCGGATCAGGCCGGCCTCGCGCAGCACCTTGAAGTGGGTGGACAGCGACGACTTCGGAATCACCCGGTCCCCCACCGCGGCGAGCGCCGAACACGCCTCGACGCAGCCCGCCCCCATGATGCTGGCGAAGATCGCAGCCCGGTTCGGATCGGACAGCGCGTGCAGGATCGCGTTGGGCGGAACGTCCTCGATCGGGGGATGAAACAGCGGCCTCATGATCGTCCAAATGGGGGCTTGATCTGCGCGTCTTCAGTTCCGAAGTCCTGAACTATGGGACTAGCGGCGACCATCCCGGTGCCGGCCCAGGGTCGAAGGATAGCACGGATGTCGAAGCTCGACGGGAAGGTCGCCGTGGTGACCGGCGCATCGAAGGGGATCGGCGCGGCCATCGCCAGGGCGTTGGCGAAGGACGGCGCGGCGGTGGTGGTCAACTACGCCTCGAGCAAGGCGGGGGCGGAGGCCGTGGTGGCCGCCATCACCGCGGCGGGAGGCCGGGCCGTCGCGGTCCAGGCGGACGTCTCGCAGGCGGCGCAGGCGCAAGCGCTGATCGAGGCGGCGGTCGAGGCGTTCGGCCGCCTCGACGTGCTGGTCAACAATTCCGGGGTCTACGAATTCTCGGCGATCGAGGAGGTGACCGAGGCGCACTACCGGCGGCTCTTCGACGTCAACGTGCTCGGCGTCCTGCTGGCGACCCGGGCGGCCGCAAGGCACCTCGGGGAGGGCGGCAGCATCGTCAACATCTCCTCGGCCATCACCCGCGTGAATACGCCGGCCGCCTCGGTCTACTCCGGGACCAAGGGCGCCGTGAACGCGATCTCGGGCGTGCTCGCCAACGAACTGGCGCCGCGCAGGATCAGGGTCAACGTGGTCAGCCCCGGCTTCGTGGTCACCGAGGGCACCCATGCGGCGGGCATCGTCGGCTCGGAGATGGAAGCGGGTCTCGTCGCGCAAACGCCGCTCGGCCGCTCCGGCCAGCCCGACGACATCGCCAGCGTCGTGGCTTTCCTCGCCTCCGACGAGGCCCGCTGGCTCACCGGCGAGGAGATCACCGCCAGCGGCGGCATTCGCTGAGGGCCGACGACCCGCGACGGGTCTGTGCGCTGCAGCACACCGGCGCACGGGCACTTGTTTGCCGAGTCAAGAACCCCAGATACAACAAACGCATGACGTTGCCGTGTCCTGGGCCGAATCGGTCCGGGCTTGGGATCTCTTCGGATCGCCCCGACGACGGCTCCCCGCCGTCGGGGCGATCCGTGGGGACGCGACGCCGTTATCCACAGGCCGGGCCCTGCTTGCCCCCGCGCGAGCCCTGGCCTCCACGAGTCTTGATATCGATGAACCAACTCGTCCGCCTATCCCAGATCGGCGAGGCCGATGCCATCGCCGAACCGTCCGCCGACCTGCGCGTGCCCTTCGCGCAATCGGGCGCGTTCGTCTGCAAGTTCATCATCGGCGAGCCCAACGACCAGGCCGTATGCTGCGGCGCGCCCGTGCCCGACGGCAAGAGCTGGTGCGCCTTCCACCGCCGGATCGTGTTCGAGCCGGCCCGTCCCGGCCGCATCCGCTGATCCGCTCAGGCTAAACGTCCCGCGTCCGTACGCGAGGGCCGCCGCGATAGCCTCGAGTCCGCTGGCGCCTTTGCCACGGCCATGCTCTTCTCGCCACTCCGCGAGGGGAGGGGGCCGCGATGAGGGAACCGGGCGATCTCGCTCGCCTGCTGTCCGTCAATCCGTTCTTCGCCAGCCTCGGGCCCGAGGCGGTGGCGGCCATCGCCGGCCTCTGCCTCACCCGCGGCTTCGAGGCCGGCCGCACCCTGTTCCTGAAGGGCGACCCCGGCGACGCCCTCTACGCCATCCGGCGGGGCCAGGTGCGGATCGTGGCGGCGACCGGGGACGGCCAGCGCCGCACCCTCAACGTGCTCGGCGCCGGCGACGTCTTCGGCGAGGTCGCCCTCCTCGACGGCCGGCCGCGCACCGCCACCGCCGTGGTGAGCGAGGCGGCAGACCTGTTCGTCGTGCGCCGCGGCGATCTCCTCGCCCTCCTCACCCGGCGCCCCGAACTGGCGATCCAGGTCATCGAGCTCCTGTGCGCGCGCATCCGCTGGATGAGCGAGCAGGCCGAGGAGGCCGCCTTCCTTCCCCTGGACCGGCGCCTGGTGCGCCGCCTGATCGGTCTGGCCGAGGATTTCGGCACGGAGATCGCGGTGTCGCAGGAGGACCTGGCCGGATTCGTCGGCGCCACCCGCGAGAGCGTCAACCGCCAGCTCCAGGTGTGGAAGCGGGCCGGATTGATCGCGCTCGGCCGCGGGCGCATCCTGATCCGCGACGCGGATGCGCTCGCCCGCCTGGCGGGACCCTCGGACGGATCGTGACGTGCGGATGCGCTCAGCGCCTAGTCGGCATCCGGGCCACGGTCGGCCCGGGACCGCTGTCGCGTTCGGCGGCCGGCGCCGGAGACGGAGAACCATGACGGTCGATCGATCGATGAGAGCCGTGCCCATCCTGGCCGCAGCCCTGCTGCTGGCCGGCGTGGGAGGGGCTTCGGCTGAAGGCTGCCGCACCACCGCCTTCACCGATCCGCCGCGCGAGGTGCTCGCCTGCGCCGACGGGCTCACCGTCACCGCCGAGAAGCAGGCCGACTATCGCCTGATCGAGCGCGAAGGGCGCCCCGTCGGCGCCGAGCTGCGGGGGCGGGGGATCCTGATCGAGGTCCCGCCGGGGCGCCGCAACGGCTTCCAGGTCCTCACCCCCCACGCCATCGCCTCGGTGCGCGGCACCACCTGGGCGGTGGACGTCACGGGCCGGGCCACCGCGGTGTTCGTGCGCGCCGGCCGCGTCGCCGTCTCCCGGCCGCAGGGTTCGAGCCTCCCGCAGGGTTCGAGCGTCACCCTCGGCCCCGGCGACGGGGTCGATGTCGAATCGACCGGCGGGTTGACGGTCCGGCAATGGCCGCGCGAGCGCGCCCTGCATCTGCTCGCCCGGTTCGGCCGGTGAGGGCTCCAATGGGCATGAGTGCGTCGATCCACCGGGCTTTCGCGGACGGACGTGCTTGCGGGGGAAACCCGACCCGGACCTCGTCCTGATGCGGGGGGCGGAGCGGGGCGGGGGGCTGCTGCTGCTGGCGGCGCTCGGCCTCGGCCTCGCCTGGAGCCTCGCCCTGGTGCTGCCGCACCTGCGCGGGCAGGCGAGCCTCCTCGACCGGATCGAGGCGCCGCTGGCCGACCTGCGCTTCCTCGTCGCCGGGCCGCGGCCGGCCCCGGCCGACGTCGTCGTCGTCGCCATCGACGATGCCACCATCGCGGCCGCCGGCGCCTATCCCCTGCCGCGGGCCTATGTCGCCCGGCTGCTGCGGGCGCTGTCCTCGGCCGGTGCGAGGGCGATCGGGGTCGACGTCCTGTTCGTGGCCGCCGGCACCGAACGGGACGACGCCGATCTCGCCGCCGCCTTCTCCGAGACCCGGGCGGTGATCGCCATGGCCGCCCTGTTCCCGCGCCTCGGCGACGAGGCCCGCGCCAGAGCCGGTGCGCTCGCGAACCTGCCCGTCGCCGAGCGCCTGCTGCGGCCCGCCGACAGGTTTTCGCAGGCGGCCGGCCTCGGCCTCGTCAACGTCGCCACCGACCACGGCGGCATCGCCCGCCACGTTCCCCTGCTGGTGGTGGCGGAGGGAGAACTGCAGCCGTCGCTGCCGCTGCGGCTGGCGGCGCTGGCCGCCGGGCGCGACCCGGATTTCGGGCCGGACGCCGTCACCCTCGGCGGGCTCACCGTTCCCCTCGACGTCGGGGCGAGCCTCGCCCTGCGCTTCTACGGGCCGCAGGGGACCGTGCGCACCGTGAGCGCCGCCGACGTGGTCAAGGGGCGGGCGGGCGGCGTCGGCCTGCGGGGCCGCCTCGTCCTCGTGGGGGCGACCAGCCCGGGGAGCGGCGACGTGCTGCCGACTCCCTTCGACCGGGTGCTGCCGGGGGTCGAGATCCTGGCCACCGCCCTGGCGCATCTCACCGCCGGCGATGCGCTGGTGCGCACCGCCACCGTCCGGCGCATCGACGCGGGCATCGCCCTGCTGCTGCCGGCCCTGGCGATCCTGCTCGTCGCCTTCCGGCGCGTCGCCCTCGGCCTCGGCCTCGCGTGCCTCCTCGTCGCTCTGACGGCGGGAGCCGTGACGGGGCTGTTCGCCTACGGCATCTGGCTGAGCCTGGCGCTGCCGCTCGCCGCCGTCGCGGTACCGGTGCTCGCCTACCTCGGCGCCCGGCTCTGGCTCGACCGGCGCCAGGCCGTCCGGCTGACCCGCGACCGCGACGCGCTCCTGCGCTTCCATCCCCCGGCGGTCGCCGCCCGGCTGGCGCGGGAGCCGGACTTCCTCGTCGTGCCGGTGGAGCAGGCGGCCGCGGTGCTGTTCGTCGACCTCTCGGGCTTCACCGGCCTGTCCGAGCGCCTGGGGCCGGCCTCGACCCGCGCGCTCCTCAAGGACATGCACGACATCGTCGAGGATGCCGCCACCCTGCGCGACGGCTCGGTGACGAGCTTCATGGGCGACGGCGCCATGATCCTGTTCGGCCTGCCCGAGGCGCGGCCGGACGACCCCGACCGGGCGCTCGCCACCGCGCGGGATCTGGCCGCCCGCTTGGCGGCCTGGCTCGACCGCGAGATCGGGCCGGGGCAGGGGGGCGTCCGCATTGGTGTCCACTCCGGTCCGGTGGTGGTCTCGCGCTTGGGGGGCACGCGCAACCAGCACATCACCGCCACCGGCGACACCGTCAACGTCACGAGCCGGCTCCTCGACATCGCCAAGGCCGAGGGTGCCCCGATCGTGCTCACCGGCGACCTCATCGCCGCCCTCCACCGGCCCTCCTCCCTGCCCGAGCCGCCCGTGCTCACCGCCCGGGCGGTGCGCGGGCGGGCCCGGCCGATCACGGTGCACTGCCTGGGCGCGCCCGTGTGAGGCCCGCCGGTATCGGTTCGCCCCCGGACGCGCTATCGGACATGCAGACGGCAACGAGCCTCGGGGGAGGGTGACGAGTGGCGGCGCGCGCAACGCGATGGCTCCGGGGTCTGTTGGCCCTCGTGCCGGCGGTCGGCCTGACCGTCCTGATCGTCGATCCCCCCTTGCGCGAGGCCGCCCTGGCGCGCCTCCACGCCCTCGCCGATCCACCCCCGCCCGAGCGCCCGCACCTGCCGGCCCAGCGGGTCGCCGCCGAGGAGGGGCGCATGGTGGTGCGCCTCAAGCCGGCCGAGCAGGCACTGGTGGGCATCGAGACCCGCGTCGTGCCGGCCCTGGCGCACCGGGCCGAGCTGCAGGCCTACGGCAGCGTCCTCGATCTCGCCCGGGTCACCGAGCTCACCAACGCCTATGCCACCGCCAGGGCCCAGCTGCAGACGGCGCAGGCCAAGGTCGAGGTCTCGCGCAGCGCCTCGCAGCGGGCCAAGACGCTGGGGCCCTACGCCACCACCGTGCAGGTCGAGACCACCGAGGGCACCTTCCAGACCGACGTCGCCTCCCTGGCGGCGGCGGAATCGCAGGTGCGCACGCTGAGCGCCACCGCCCAGCAGGAGTGGGGGCCGGTGATTGGCCGCGCCATCGTCGAGCGCAGCGCCGCGGTCACCCGGCTGATCGAGCGCAGCGACTTCCTGGTCCAGGTCACCCTGCCCCCCGGCGAGACCCTGAAGGGTCCGCCCGCGGCGGCCTTCGCCGAGGTGCCGCCCCAGAGCGCGCGGGTCGCCCTCGCCTACGTCTCGCCGGCCACCCGCACCGACGCCCGCATCCAGGGCCTGAGCTATTTCTACACCGTGCCCGGCAACAGCGGCTTCCTGCCGGGCATGAGCATGCTCGTGTTCCTGGCCGGCGACCGCACCGTCACCGGCATCAGCGTGCCCGAGGACGCGGTGGTGCATTGGGGCGGGGGCACCTGGGTCTACCGGGCGGTGCAGCCGGGCGCCTACGTCCGCCACCCGCTCAAGGCCGATCCGGTGATGGCCGACGACGCCTACGTGGTCGACGACCTGCCCGGCGGCACCGAGATCGTCCTGCGCGGCGCCCAGGCGCTCCTGTCCGAGGAGATGAAGGCCCAGCTCCAGGTCTCCGGCGGCGTGGACAACGACTGACACGGTTCCCGCTTGGATCAAGCGGGACCCGTATCACCAAGCCCGCGGGGCGCCTGAGCGACGCCGACATCCGCATGGCGAAGCCACCAAACGGATTTCGTATGACCAAGGACACCCTGCCCTCGGGTCCCCAGGCCGCCCTCGTCGCCTTCGCCGTGCGGTTTCGCGGCATCGTGCTCGCCCTCGCCCTGGCACTGGCCGGCTTCGGCGTGGCGACCTTCGGCGACGCCAAGTACGACGTCTTCCCGGAGTTCGCGCCGCCCTCGGTGGTGATCCAGACCGAGGCGCCAGGCCTCGACCCCGAGCAGGTCGAGGTGCTGGTGACCCAGGCGATCGAGGTGTCGGTCAACGGCCTGCCCGGCCTCGTCACCCTGCGCTCGAACTCGATCCAGGGCCTCTCGGTGATCACCGCCACCTTCCGGGCCGGCAGCGACATCTACCGGGTCCGCCAGCTCGTCACCGAGCGGCTGACGGCGCTGGCCGGCCGCCTGCCCCAGGGCGTGCGCGCCCCGGCCATGACCGCCCTGACCTCGGCCACCAGCACGGTCCTCCTCGTCGGGATGACGGCGCCCGGCCGCTCGCCGATGGAACTGCGCACGCTCGCCGACTGGACCCTGCGCCTGCGGCTGCTGGCCGTGCCGGGCATCGCCGAGGTCTCGGTCTACGGCGGGGCGGTGCGCTCGCTCCAGATCCAGGTCCGGCCCCACGACCTCATCCGGTTCGGCATCGGCATCAACGACGTGCTCGCCGCCGCCCGCAAGGCCACCGGCGTGCGCGGGGCGGGCTTCCTCGATACGGCCAACCAGCGCGTCACCCTCCAGACCGAGGGCCAATCCCTCGGCCCCGAGGCGCTGGGGCGCACGGTGCTCGTCAACGAGGGCGGCGCCAGCGTGAGCCTGGCCGACGTCGCCGACGTGGTCGCGGCCGGCGAGCCGCCGATCAGCGCGGCCCTGGTCGACGGGGTGCCCGGCGTCCTCGTGATGGTCGGCGCCCAGTACGGCGCCAACACCCGCGAGGTCACCGCCAGGGTCGAGGCGGCCCTGGCCGAACTCGCCCCCGCCCTGGAGCGCGAGGGCGTCACCCTGCGCCCCGACCTGTTCAAGCCGGCCGCCTTCATCACCCTGGCCAACGCCAACGTGCTCCAGGCCCTGGGGCTGGGCGGCATCCTCGTGGTGATCGTGCTGTTCGTGTTCCTCTACGACTGGCGCACCTGCGTCATCAGCGCGGTGGCGATCCCGCTCTCGCTGATCGCGGCGGTGCTGGCGCTGCAGGCGATGGGCGAGAGCCTCAACACCATGACGCTGGGCGGCCTCGCCATCGCCATCGGCGAGGTGGTGGACGACGCGGTGATCGGCGTCGAGAACGTGGTCCGACGCCTGCGCGAGAACCGCCGCCTCGGCCGTCCCCGCGAGGAGGGCAGGGTGGTGATCGACGCCATCCTGGAGGTGCGCACCGCGGTGGCCTACGCCACCTTCGCGGTGCTGCTGGTGTTCCTGCCGGTGCTGGCCCTGTCCGGCATCGCCGGCCGGCTGTTCGGGCCGTTGAGCCTCGCCTACATCCTGGCGGTGGTGGCTTCGCTGGGTGTGGCGCTCACCGTGACCCCGGCGCTGGCGATGCTGCTCCTGACGGGGCGCGATGGGGCCCAGGCCGGCGACCCGCCGGTGATGCGCTGGTCGCGCGCCGCCTACGCCTGGTCGCTGGCAGGGATCGAGCGGGTCTCGGCCGCCGTCGTCGCCCTGGCGGTCGTCCTGACGCTGGCTGGCGCCGCCCTGGTGCCGGGCTTCGGCAGCACCTTCCTGCCCGACCTGAAGGAGGGCCACCTGATCCTGCACATGGCCGGGGCGCCGGGCACCTCGCTGCAGGAATCGATGCGGCTGGGCACCCGCATCACCGCCGCCCTCAAGGCGATTCCCGGCATCCGCGCCGTCGCCTCGCAGATCGGGCGGGCCGAGGCCGGCCAGGACACCGCCGGCACCCATTACAGCGAGATCCACATCGACCTCGACCCCGGTCTCGGGGGGGCGGCGCAGAAGGCGGTGGAGGCCCGCATCCGCGCCGTGCTGGCCGATTTCCCCGGTGCCGCCTTTTCGCTCAAGACCTTCCTCACCGAGCGGATCGAGGAGACCGTCTCGGGCGCCGGCGCCCCCATCGTGATCGGCGTGTTCGGCAACGACCTGACCCGCATCGAGACCGCGGCGGCGGACATCGCCCGCGAGGTCGCCGAGGTCGCGGGCGCCACCGACGTCCAGCGCAGCGCCCCCCCGGGCCTGCCCCAGGTCAACGTCTCCCTGCGCCCGAACGACCTGCGCCACTGGGGGCTCGAAGCCGTCGACGTCCTCGAGGCGGTGCGCACCGCCTACCAGGGCGACGTGGTCGGCCAGACCTACGAGGGCAACGCCGTCTTCAACGTCCTCGTCATCCTGGCCGCCCAGCCGCGCGGGCGCCCCGGCAGCCTCGGCGAGCTGCCCCTGCGCACCCCCAACGGCCGCTACGTCAGCCTCGCCCAGGTCGCCGACATCTACGCGACCTCGGGCCGCTACCAGGTGCAGCACCAGGGCGCCCAGCGGGTCCAGACCGTCACCGCCAACGTGCAGGGAAGGGACGTCGCCGCCGTCATGGCGGCGGTCCGCGCCAAGATCGCCCGCGAGGTCGCCCTGCCCCCCGGCGTCTACCTCGGCTACTCGGGGTCGGCGGAGGTGCAGGACCGGGCCCAGCGCGACCTCCTGCTCTATTCTGGCTTTGCCGGGTTCGGCATCCTGATGCTGCTGGCCGTCGTCACCGGGTCGGTGCGCAACCTCCTCCTGGTGCTCGTCAACCTGCCCTTCGCCTTCGTGGGCGGCGTGCTCGCGGTCGCCGCGAGCGGCGGCGTGCTGTCGCTCGGCTCCATCGTCGGCTTCGTGACGCTGTTCGGCATCTCGCTGCGCAACACCATCATGATGATCTCCCACTACGAACACCTCGTCACGATCGAGGGCCGGGCCTGGACGCTGGCCACCGCCATCGACGGCGCCGCCGACCGGCTGGTGCCGATCCTGATGACCTCCCTGGTGACGGGCCTCGGCCTCCTGCCCCTGGCGCTGGGGGCGGGCGAGCCCGGCCGCGAGATCGAGGGGCCGATGGCCCTGGTGATCCTCGGCGGCCTCGTCACCTCGACGATCCTCAACCTGATGATCCTGCCGACGCTGGCGCTCAGGTTCGCGCGGTTCGCCGGGGGCAGGGGGGCTGCCACCGATCCGGTGCCCCTGCCCCGATGACGATCATCCAGGCCCTCGGACGGCGCTTAGCCAGCCGTCGCGGAGCCGGAGGGGGTCGGATCCGGAGGCGGCAGGCCGCCCCCCCGGACCCCCGCCGTCGCCATGGTCCGCTATTCGCATAAGATATATTATGGAACATGGAGACGCTAGGTACTTGGGGGAAGGGGACTTTCCTGCCCGATGCGCTCCTTGTGAACGACCTTCTCGGTTGGGCCGTGCCTTCCGTCGGAGGCTTACCCCTCGTAGACCGGACCGCTCCACAAGGATTCACCATCCCCGTCCAGGCTGGATTCACCACGGATGCAGATACGGCCGGTCGAAGCGCGGCCGTTCCATTGGGTGTGGGATGCCCTTAACATGATCGCGCAATCGTCATAATCGTCCTCCAAAGGGAAGGCGGTGTCCGTGATCACCCGCCGGACCGCCGCGACCGAGCCGAGCCTCATGCCCCGCCCCTGCCCGAGCCTCCCGTCCCGCTCCCGCCTCCTGGCCGCCGTCGGTCTGGCTGCGGCCTGTCTCGGAATACCCGGATCGGGAACTCCGGCGCGGGCCGAACCGGTGGCCCCGCCGGCCGCCGTCACCGTGGCGACGGGGTTGCCGCGCCTGGCCGCCCGGCTCGCCGAGGGCGGCGAGGTCCGCATCGTCGCCTTCGGTTCCTCGTCCACGGAGGGCATCGGCGCCTCCTCCCCGGCCTCGACCTATCCGGCGCTGCTGCAGCGCGACCTCTCCGAGAGCCTGCGCCTGGGCGTCGCGGGCCGGCCGGCGGTGACCATGATCAACCGCGGCAAGGGCGGCGACGACGCCGAGGCCATGGCCCGCCGCCTCCAGCGCGACGTGCTCGCCGAGCGCCCAACCCTGGTGATCTGGCAGACCGGCAGCAACGACCCGATGACCGGCGTCTCCGTGGAGCGCTTCGCCAAGCTCACCCGCGACGGCATCGCGGCGATCCGTTCCACCGGCGCCGACGTGGTGCTGATGGACCAGCAATGGTGCCGGCGCCTCAGCGGCATCGACGGCGCCGAGCGCTACGGCGCCGCCCTCCACGCCCTGGCCGAGGAACTCGGCGTGCCGGTGATCCGCCGCCACGCCCTGATGCAGACCTGGGTCGCCAAGGGCCTCCTGACCCCGACCCAGATGATCGGGCCCGACGGGCTGCACATGACCGACGCCGGCTACGACCGCCTCGCCAAGGCCGCCAGCGTCCAGATCCTGACCCAGGCCGGCCTCGCGCCCACCGCGCCCAGGCCCTGACGGAATTCTTAACCGGTCGCGGCTAGACCGTCGGCTCGATCTCAAGGTGCCCCGGGGCATCTTTATCGGGATGGTCCGATGCTCCAGGCTCCCATCGTCGCCGACCGCATGGTCGGCGTGCATGCGCCGATCGCCCTGGCGGTCGTCATTCCGACCCGCAACGAGGCCGGCAACGTCGTCTCGCTCCTGGCCTCCCTCGACGCCGTCCTCGACGGCATCGTCTGGGAGGCGATCTTCGTCGACGACGATTCGCAGGACGGTACCGCCCGTCTCATCCGCGAGATCGGCCGCACCAACCTGCGTGTGCGGGTGCTGCAGCGGGTCGGGCGCCAGGGCCTCGCCTCGGCGGTGATCGAGGGCATGCTGGCGACCTCCGCTCCCGTCCTCGCGGTGATCGATGCCGACCACCAGCACGACGAGACCCTGCTGCCGCGCCTCTACGCGGCGGTGGCCGAGGACGGCCACGACCTCGCGGTGGGCTCCCGCCACGCGGCCGGCGGGGGACTCGGCGACTGGTCGTCCGAGCGCCGGGCGGCCAGCGGCCTCGCCACCGCGCTGGCCCATCGCCTCCTGGCGACCCCGCTCTCCGACCCGATGAGCGGCTATTTCGTGATCGCGCGCGGCGCCTTCGAGGAGGCCCTGCCCCGGCTCTCCGGCATCGGCTTCAAGATCCTCCTCGACATCGTCGCCTCGGCGCCGCGCCCGCTGCGGGTGGTCGAACTGCCTTACGTCTTCCGCAACCGCACGGTGGGCGAGAGCAAGCTCGACCTGATGGTGGCGACGGAATACCTCACGCTCCTCCTGGAGAAGACGGTGGGGCGCCTGGTGCCGGTGCGCCTGATCCTGTTCCTGATGGTGGGCGGCCTCGGCCTCGGGGTCCACCTCGGCGTGCTGGGGCTCGTGCTGGCCACGGGGCTCGCCGCCTTCGTGGTGGCGCAGGGCCTCGCGGTGGGGGCCGCCATGACCTTCAACTACGCCCTAAACAACGTCTTCACCTATCGCGACCGCCGCCGCCGCGGCTGGGCCTTCGTCACCGGGCTCCTCAGCTTCTACGCGGTCTGCCTCGTCGGGGCCGCCGCCAACGTCGGGGTCGGCAGCCTGATCTACGAGGCCGACCAGAGCTGGTGGCTGTCGGGCGTGGCCGGGGCGGTGATCGGCTCGGTGTGGAATTTTGCGGCTTCTTCGGTCGTGACGTGGCGCAAATGATCCGGCGCAAGTGACGCGATGAGGCCCTCCGGTTTCGTCACACGCTTCGCCGGCTGGCCGCCCGCCGCCGCCCGCCTCGTCCTCGCCGGCCTCGCCGCGCTGATGCTCTACGGGGCGGCGATCGGGCTGGTGCCGGGGCTCGCCCCGCCGTTGCCGCCGTCCCTGGCGGCAACCGGGGACGACCCCCAGGCCTCGGACGCCGCCCTCTACGGGGCGATCGCCGCGCGGGTCGCGGGCGGGGAGGGGTACTACGCCGCCGCCGTGGCCGAGCACCGGCTGCGCGACTACCCGCTCAAGCCCTTCGTCACCGTGCGCCCGCCGACCCTCGCCACCCTCCAGGCCGGTCTCGGGATGGCCGGCGCCGGCCTCCTCCTCGCCCTCCTCGTGGCGGTTGCCCTGGTGGTGCTCGCCCGGCGCCTGGAGACGGCGCTGCCCGGCGGGCGGCGCTGGATCGTCGTCCTCGCCCTCGTGGCGGTGGGCATCAGCTTCGCGCTGCTGCCCGTCTTCGTGGTCTGGCACGAGGCCTGGGCGGCGGTGCTGATCGTGCTCTCCCTCGCCTGCCGCTCGCCGCGGCGCTACGGGGTCGGCCTCCTCGTCGGCCTGTTCGCCGTCGCCATCCGCGAGATCGCCCTGCCCTACCTCCTGGTGATGGCGGTGCTCGCCGCCCTCGAGGGCCACCGGCGCGAGGCCCTCGCCTGGTTCCTGGCGATCCTCACGGCCTGCGGCCTGCTGGCGGCCCATGCCGCGATGGTGGCGGCCGCGATCCTGCCCACCGATCTCGCTTCGCAGGGCTGGCTGCGGGCGGCGGGCTGGCCCTTCGTCGTCACCACGATCCGCAACTGCACCGCCCTCGCCTTCCTGCCGCTGGCCGCCGCGGGCGTGCTGGTGCCGGTCTGTCTCCTCGGCTGGGCGGCCTGGGCCGCGCCGCTGGGCAACCGCATCGCGCTGCTGCTGTGGGGTTACGCCGGCGCCTTCCTGGCGTTCGGCCGGCCCGAGAACTTCTACTGGGGGCTCCTGGTGGCGCCCCTGGTCCTGGCCGGCCTCGCCTTCGCGCCGGCCGCCCTCGCCGACCTGTGGCGGGCCGCCTTCACAGGTCGACGCTGATCCGCAGCCCGTCGTGGGCCGGCACCACGTGCGGCGGGAGCCTGGCCGCCAGCGTCGCGTAGTCGAGGTCGGTGTGGAGGTTGGTCAGCACCGCCCGGCGCGGGCGCACCTCCTCGATCAGGGCGAGCGCGTCCGAGACCGAATAATGGGTCGGGTGCGGGGTCTCGCGCAGGGCGTCGATGACGAGGAGGTCGAGGCCCTGGAGCTGCGCCTTGCTCGCCTCGGGCATCACGCTGACGTCGGGGGCATAGGCGATCGGGCCGAAGCGGAAGCCGTGGGCGCTCTCGCGGCCGTGCTCCATCCCGAAGGCCGCCGCCGTGATGGCGCCGCCCTCCCCCCGGATCGAGACCGGCTCGCCCGGCGCCAGGTCGTTCATGTCGAGGATCGGCGGATACTCGCTGCCGGGCGGGCTCGCGAAGCAGTAGCCGAACCGCATCTCCAGGAGCGCGCGGGTCTCGGGGTCGGCATAGACCGGGATGCGCCGGCGCATGTGGATGACCAGCGGCCGCACGTCGTCGATGCCGTGGGTGTGGTCGGCGTGCGCATGGGTGAACAGCACCGCGTCGAGGCGGCGGACCTCGGCCGCCAGCAGCTGCTCGCGCAGGTCCGGCGAGGTGTCGACGAGGAGGGTGGTGGTGCCGTGATCCCCCCGCCCCTCCACCAGGATCGAGCAGCGCCGGCGCCGGTTCCGCGGCTCGGCCGGATCGCAGGCCCCCCAGCCGTAGCCCACCCGCGGCACGCCGCCGGACGAGCCGCACCCCAAGATCGTCAAGCTCAGCGAGCGCATCGGCACCTCCCGGCCCGTTCGTAACGGAGCGGGCAAGGGCGTGTCACCTCCCCCCGCCCATCGGTCGTGTCCCGGTTCGGTCGCCGCGAAAACACGAGCCTGCCGAACGATGCGCGTCCGGCCCCGACATGTCAGAACATCCCGTTCGGATGGGCCGAGGTGTCGGGCAGGATCTGCAGCACGTCCCAATGTTCGACGATCCTGCCGCGTTCATCGAGCCGGAAGATGTCCATCGCCGCGTAGTCGTGATCGCCCGGCCAGTGCTGCAAACAATGCAGGACGACGAGGTCGCCTTCGGCGACCGCGCGCTTCACCTCGACCCGCTTGCCCGGCCATTCGCGCGCCATGCGCTCGAAATACGCGATGAAGCCGTCCTTGCCCGTCGGCACATGCGGATTGTGCTGAACGTAGTCGTCGCCGACGTAGCGCTCGATCGCCTCGCGCGGCCGGCCATCGTTGAACATCAACGCGTAGAAGGCGATCACGGTCGCCTTGTTGCGCACGAGGTCCGTCATCTCATCCCTCTCATGCGATCGGTCGGTCTGCGACGACGGGACCGGTCCGGCCGACATAAGCGATGAACCCACGGCCGGATCCCGCATCCAGGCCCTACCGACCCGCCGCCGGCACGGCCTTGTCGAACAGCCGATGGAAATTGGCCGTGGTGAGGGCGGAAAACGCCTCGACCGGCAGGTCGAGGAACCCCGCCAGGGAGCGTGCCGTGTCGGCGGTGTAGGCCGGCTCGTTGGTGCGGCCGCGATGGGGTTCGGGCGCCAGGAACGGCGCGTCGGTCTCCACCAGCAGCCGGTCGCGCGGGACCCGTGCCGCGATGTCGCGCAGCGCGTGCGAGCGCCGGAAGGTGACGATGCCGGAGAACGACACGAACAGCCCGAGTTCGACGCCGACCTCCGCCAGCCGCGCGCCGGACGAGAAGCAGTGCAGCACCGCCTTGAAGGCGCCCTGCCCCATCTCGTCGACGAGGACCGCCTCCATCTGCGCGTCGGCGTCGCGCGAATGGATGACGAGGGGCAGCCCGGTCTCGCGGGCCGCCGCGATATGCGCGCGGAAGACCCGCTCCTGCACGGCCTGCGGCGCCGCGTCGGCGTAATGGTAGTCGAGCCCGGCCTCGCCGATCCCGATGCAGCGCGGGTGGCGCGTCAGGGCGACGATCTCGGCCGCCGGCACGTCCGGCTCCTCGCCGGCCCCGTGCGGGTGGGTGCCCACCGTGTGCCAGATCTCGGGATGCGCCTCGGACAGCGCCTCGTAGGTCTTCGTCTTGGCGATGCGCGTGGAGATGGTGAGCATCCCGCTCACGCCAGCGGCTTTGGCGCGTGCGATCACGCCGGGCAGGTCGGCGGAAAAATCGGGGAAGTCGAGGTGGCAGTGGCTGTCGATGAGCATACGGAGCGGGGTGTTCCTTGGTGAGCCTACGAAAAGTCGTGCGGGTCTTCGCGGCCTGAAGGCGGATGGAGCCGACTATGCCTCCGGTGACGGCGCGGCCATAGCGCCCCGGTCAATGCCCCTCCTACGACGACGATCCCGGCCAGGACGCCGAGAGAAAGTGCGATCCATTCCGGCATATCCATGACGTCCCGAGCACGGGTCGATGCAGGGCGCTGGCCGATATCCGCGCCCGGCACGTCGAGTCCGGGCCGGTAAGGGCGATGTCTAACGCGCGCTCTCCTTCGCCTTCACATAGCTCTTGAGCACCGCGTTGATGCGGGATTGGTAACCTTTGCCCTGGCTTCGAAAGTGCCGCAACACGTCGGGGTCGAGCCGCAGGGTGATCTGCTCCTTGGTCTCGGCTCCGACGGGTTGCGCCGTGTCCCAGAAGCCGGGCGGGATCGTCCCGGCATCCGGGTCACTTGCAGCCCGCGCTTCGGCGTCCTCGTCCGTGAGCGCCCTGAAGGCAGGGCTCAGCGGCGGCGCCGGCGGCATCGCGTCGAACTCGTCAAACCGGACCAGCGTCTCGCGCTTGGATGTATGCTTCCCGGTCATCACGACCTGCCTTCCATGCTGAGATGATGCGGATGTCTCCGCCGCGCTGCGTGTAGACGACACGCAGCACCGCCTCGTCGTACTGGCCCAGGGCGATGAAGCGACGCTCGCCGTAGTCGCGGCGGATGTCCTCGCGGACCAACCTGAAGCCCCGAAAGATCTCAGCGGCCTGCTGGAAGCCGACGAGGTGCTTGGCCTGATTGGCCGCATCCTTCCTGGCATCCCACTGAAACCCCATGGTTCACATGTAACCACAAGACGTAACGCCTGGAAGACGGTGTTTCGAAATCAGCTTGCGGACGCCTCCGGCTCTACGAACCTTGGAAACAACCCGCTCGGCGCGGGCAGGGCCGTACCCGGCACCAGCCGCCCACCCTCCCCTACATCGGCGAGCAGGCGCCGCTCGGGTGGCACGCCGAGCAGGTCGAGGAGCTTTGCCGCCGAGCCCGGCATGAACGGCTGCACCAGGATGCCGATGGCGCGCAGGGTCTCGGCCACCACGTAGAGCGAGGCGCCCATCCGGGCCGGGTCGGTCTTGCGCAGCACCCAGGGCTTCTGCGCGTCGAAATAGCGGTCGGAGGCCGTCACCACCGCCCAGATCTCGCCGAGCGCGGTGTGCAGCGCCAGCTTGTCCATCGCGCCCCGCACGGTGCCCGGCAGCGCGTCGGCCAGCCCCAGGAGGGCACGGTCCTCGTCCGTGAACTCGCCGTGCTCCGGGACGACGCCCGACAGGTTCTTGGCGATCATCGAGAGCGAGCGCTGCGCGAGGTTGCCGAGCCCATTCGACAGGTCCGCCGTGTAGCGCGCGATGATCGCCTCGTGGCTGTAGTTGCCGTCGCCGCCGAAGGGCACCTCACGCAGTACGAAGTGGCGCAGCGCATCGACGCCGTAGGTGGCGATCAGGTCGAAGGGGTCGACGACGTTGCCGAGCGACTTCGACATCTTCTCGCCCCGCGTCAGCAGGAAGCCGTGGCCGAACACGCGCTTGGGGAGCGGCAGGCCCGCCGACATCAGGAAGGCCGGCCAGTACACGGCGTGGAAGCGCACGATGTCCTTGCCGATCACGTGCAGGTCCATCGGCCAGAATTTCTTGCGCGCGTCGGCCTCGTCGGGAAAGCCGGTCACGGTGAGGTAGTTGGTCAGCGCGTCGACCCACACGTACATCACGTGGTCGGGGTGGCCCGGCACCGGCACGCCCCAATCGAAGTTGGTGCGGCTGACGGAAAAGTCCTTGAGGCCGGAGCGCACGAAGCTCGCCACTTCGTTGCGGCGGGTCTCAGGGCCGATGAAGTCGGGCTGGCTCTCGTAGAGGGCGAGCAACCGGTCCTGATACGCGGACAGACGAAAAAGAAAATTCTCCTCCTCCATCCAGGTCACCGGCGTGCCGGTGGCCTTGGCCACGGGCGTGCCGTCGGGGCCGGTCTCGAGTTCGTCCTCGGCGTAATAGGCCTCGTCGCGCACCGAGTACCAGCCGGCGTATTTCGACAGGTAGATGTCGCCGTTGGCCTCCATCCGCTGCCACAATTCCTGCGCGGCCGCGTAATGGTCGGCCTCCGTGGTGCGGATGAAGCGGTCGAAGCTGCAGTCCAGCGCATCGGCCATGGCCTTGAAGCGCGCGGCCATGTCGTCGACGAGTTCGCGCGGGCTCACCCCGGCCCGCGTCGCGGTCTGCTGGATCTTGAGGCCGTGCTCGTCGGTGCCGGTGGAGAACAGCACCTCGAAGCCGTCGAGGCGCTTGAAGCGGGCGATGGCGTCGGTGGCGATCACCTCGTAGGCGTGGCCGATGTGCGGCGCACCGTTGGGGTAGGAGATCGCGGTGGTGATGCCGAAGGTCTTTGGGGCTGCCGGGTCTGTCACGTCGAGGTCCCCCGGAGACGCGGGTTCAGGGAAGAGGTGCATGGAATCGTCCCGATGGGTTGCGCGGGTCCGCGCCCTCGGTCAAGCCGGCGTGCGCATCGAAGCGGCGAGATCGCCGAACAGCGACAGGACCAGCGGCCTGCGGTCGAGGTTGTAGGTGGCGGCCTCGGCCGCGGCGCGGGCGATGCCGTCGCAAACCTCCACCAGGGCGGCCAGCCGCGCGGGGGGCTCGTCCCGGCGCCGGTGCAACTCGTCCGAGACGAAGCGGAACACCGTGTCGAGGCTGGCCGCGAACAGGTCGTCGGCGTCGCGGCCGGCGAGCTTGTCCGCCAGCGCCAGGATGCGGCGCCAGTCGGGATGGTCGAGGCGGGCGAGCAGGGTCTCGACTTCGGTGACGAGGCCGGCGGTGGCCGGGTCGAGCAGCGCCACCGCCCGCGCCACCGATCCTTCGCAGAGGGAGGCGGCCCGGGCCAGGGCGGCGGGCTCGGGCTGGACGAAGGGGTTGGGAAAGCCGCCGATCACCTGCGCCACCTCCCCCGCCCCGAGGGGACGCAGGCTCAGGGCGCGGCAGCGCGAGCGGATGGTGGGCAGGAGCCGGCCCGGCGCATGGCTGACGACGAGGAAGAGCGAGCGCGGCGGCGGCTCCTCGATCATCTTGAGGAGCGCATTGGCCGAGTTGGCGTTGAGGTCCTCGGCGCTGTCGACGATGCAGATGCGGTAGCCGGCACCGCCGGCGGTGGCGCCGAACAATTCCAGCGCCTTGCGCGCCGCATCCACCGAGATTTTGGTCGGAAGGCTCTTGGCGCCGGGGGGCTTGGTCCGCCGCAGGGCCTTGAGGTTGGGATGGGACAGGATCGCCACCTGCCGGGCCGCCGGGTGGCCGGCCGGCACTTCGAGGTCGTCCGGCACCGGCCCCGCCTCGGGATGGGCCAGCAGCCAGCGCGCCACCCGGTAGGCCAGGGTCGCCTTGCCGATGCCGCGCGGGCCGCCGATCAGCCAGGCGTGGTGCAGCCGTCCGGAGCCGATCGCCGCGGCGATCGCGGCCTGTGCCTCGCCGTGGCCGACCAGTGCCGTCTGCTCGCGCGGACGCGGAATGTCGGGTAGGTCGCCGGGCTCGAGCGTCTCGGCGCTGCGCTCAGGCGGCATCGTCGTGCGTCCCCTGCGGCCGGTCGGCGGCGAACAGGCGCGGCAGGCGTTCGCTCACCGCCGACCAGATCGTCGCCTCCACGGTATCGGTGTCCTGGCCGGCGTCGATGAGGACGCAGCGCTCCGGCTCGGCCTCGGCGATCGCGCGGAACGCCGCGCGCAGGCGGTGGTGGAAGTCGAGCGCCTCGGCCTCGAAGCGGTCGGGGGCCGCGGCCTCGCCCGCCCTCGCCTCCGCCCGCGCCTTGGCCCGCTCCATGCCGATCCGCGGGTCGAGGTCGAGCACGAGGGTGAGGTCGGGACGGATGTCGCCGACCACCACCCGCTCGAGGCTGGCCATGAGGCCGGGATCGACCCCGCCGGCGGCGCCCTGGTAGGCCCGCGTCGAATCGATGAAGCGGTCGCATAGGACGATCTCGCCGCGGGTGAGGGCGGGCACGATGCGGGTGTCGAGGTGGTCGATGCGGGCGGCGTAGAACACCAGCGCCTCCGCGAAGGCGCCGTGCGGCTTGGCGATGCCCGACAGGAGCGCCTCGCGCAGGGCCTCCGCCTTGGGCGAGCCGCCGGGCTCGCGGGTGGTGAGGACGGGCCGGGGCGTGCGCAGGCGCAGATGCTCGGCGAGCAGGCCGATCTGGGTCGACTTGCCGGCGCCCTCCCCGCCCTCGAAGGTGATGAAGGCGCCCGGGCGGCCGTGAGCGGCGAGGGTTTGGCCGGCGAGGGTTTGGCCGGGGTTCGCCGGTGTCGCGGAGCCGCTCACGAGCCGGTGGTGGCCTTGTCGCCGTCACTGGTGCCGATCGCCTTGCGGAACAGGCCGGTGCCGACCTCCCAGGCCGCGTCGAGGGCGCGCTGGGGGATGCTGCCGGCCTCCACCGTCTCGGCCGCATAGAGGGGCAGGTCGAGGGCCTGGGTCTCGCCGCGGGTGATCCGCAGCCGGGCGACCTGGGCGCCCTCGGCCACCGGCGCCGTCAGCGGGCCGCGATAGACGACGCGGGCCGTGACCTTGTCGCCCGAGCCGCGCGGCACCAGGAGGCGGATCGGCTTCTTGGCCACCAGCGGCACCCCGCCCTTGGCGCCGCCGTAGACCGAGGCCTCGGCGACGCTCTCGCCGGCGGCGAAGATCTGGCGCGGCTCGAAGGCGCGAAAGCCCCATTCGACGAGCTTGCGCGATTCCGCGGCGCGGTCGCGGGCGGTCTTGAGGCCGCTCACCACCATCACGAGGCGCTGGCCGTTCTGCACCGCCGAACCGGTGAGCCCGTAGCCGGATTCCTCGAGGTAGCCGGTCTTGAGCCCGTCGGCGCCGATGTCGAGGGTCAGGAGCGGGTTGCGGTTCTGCTGCTTGATCTTGTTCCAGGTGAACTCGCGCTCGGCGAACATCTTGTAGAGGTCGGGATAGGTGTCGATGAGGTGGATCGCGAGCTTGGCGAGGTCGCGCGCCGTGGTCTTCTGGTCGGGCGCCGAGTAGCCGGTGGCGTTGCGGAAGGTCGAGCGCGACAGCCCGATCTCACGCGCCCGCGCCGTCATCATCCGTCCGAAATTCTCCTCCGAGCCGGCGATGCCCTCGCCGAGCGCGATGGCCGCGTCGTTGCCCGACTGGACGATGAGGCCGCGCAGGAGGTCCGAGAGCTTGATGCGGCTGTTGAGCTGCGCGAACATCGAGGAGCCGCCGCCCCCCGCCCCGCCGCGGCGCCAGGCGTCCTCGGAGATCTGGAACTCGCTGTCCATGGAGAGCCGGCCCTGCCGGATCTCGTTGAACACGATCTCGGTGGTCATCAGCTTGGCCATGCTGGCCGGGGAGAAGGCCTCGTCCGCCTGCTTCTCGAACAGGACGGAGCCGGAATCCGCGTCGATCAGGATCGCGTGCGGTGCCGCCGTCTGGAAACTCTGCGCGGCGGCCTCGCGCAGGCCCAGGGCGGCGGGCAGCACCAGGCACAGGATCGCCCATCGCCGCAGCGCACGCCCATGCCCTGCCGGCTTCCTCTGCCCTGCCGGCTTCCTCGTCGCGTCGTGCATCACTCGCCTCGCAGCGCCGACGCCATCGGCGCCGGCTCGATCTCGTATCCTGCGCGGCACGCTACAGGATTCGGCGCTGAAAACGAACGTGGCTTTGCCGCGGTGCATCGTCGGGATGCACCGGCCGGTCACTCCACCCGGGCGAACTGGGCGCGCCGGGGTTTGGCGGCGACCGGGGCCGCGGCGACCTTCGCGGGCTGCGCCTTGAGGCCGGCCGGTGCGACGACCCTGGTGTCCGCCGGCTTCGTCTCGACGGATCTGGCCCCTGCCAGCAGCACGGGCTTTGCCGGTTGCCCGGGCCTTGCCGGCGGCACCGCGATGCGCCCGGCCATGGGCGCGGAGGGCGGCGCCGGCTGGGCGGCGAGGCGGCTGGGCGGCGCCATCGGCCCGCTTCCGCGCCGGGCGGCCGGCTCGACCCTGGGGGCGTCCTTGACCGTCTCCTTGCCGGCGGCGAGCCTGACGCTCGCCCCGGACCCGGCCGGGCGGTGGCCGGCGAACGCCGACCGGTCGATCTCCTGCCTGTGAATTTCCTGCCTGTGAATCTCCTGGGGAGCGCCTGCCAGGCGGATCGGCGGCGGCGCCAGGCTCATGGGCGCCTTCGTGTTCGCGGAGGCTTGGTTGGTGGAGGCCTGGTTCGCGGAGGCCTGGTGCGAGGGGCGCACCGGCACGAAGGCGGCGGTACGCACCCGCGTCGGCTGCACCGCCGCGGGCACGGCGATGCTCGCCGCCGCCACGACGGTGGGGGCGATGCGGACCGGCCGGGGGGCGGGTTCGTCCACCTCGGCCGCCGGCTTGAAGGCCATGGCCGGGCGCGAGGCGCGCACCGGCATCTCGGCGTCCGGCCCGAGGTCGGCGAGCATCACCGGAGCGGCCCCGCGGATCGCCGCCGGTTGCCCGTCGGTGCGCAGGGTCGCCATCAGCTTGGCGTCGTCGCTGCCGGCGGTGGAGGCCTTGCCGACGTATTCCACCCGCACCTTGGCGGTGCCGCGGCGGCGGAAATCGAGGGCGCTGGCCACCTCCTCGGAGACGTCCATGAGGCGGTTGGCGTGATAGGGGCCGCGGTCGTTCACCCGCACCACCATGGAATGGCCGTTGGCGAGGTTTGTGACCCGGGCGTAGCTCGGCAGCGGCATCGTCGGGTGCGCGGCGGCCACCGAGTTGCGGTCGAACACCTCGCCGTTGGCGGTGAGCCGGCCGTGGAAGGCCGCCCCGTACCAGGAGGCCAGCCCCTCGCGGACATAGCCCTTGGCGTCCTCGCGCGGGACGTAGGTGCGCCCGGCCACCACGTAGGGCTTGCCCGAGAAGCGGCGCCCGCCCCCCTTGGGGATGACGTCGCCCTCCTTGTATAGCCGCGGGCTCGCCTTGACGCCGTACTTCGGATCGATCTCGGAGCCGGACCCGGTCGCGCCGCCGGCGAGCTTCTGCGTCGGGGCCGCGCAATTGGCCGTGGTCAGGGCCAGGGCCGTTACGGCCATCACTCGCCAGGCCGGCCGCACCCGCCAGACCGGCCGCATCCGCGCAGCAGAGTCTCCGGCCTTCCAGATACGCACCATCACGCGATCAAACCCGTGCCCTCAGCCGTGTACGCGACACGGGGCGGCCGCCGGCGCGGAGGGCGAGACCGGCGGACCCTTGTTCGAGACGTTTCAAGCGGCGTCGGGCCGCGCCGCGAACCCGGCGGCGTCATCCCGAAACGAACACTTGTCGAGACGGCGTAAACGAAGCCTGAACGATGACGGGGCGGGTCCGGCCGGCCACCGGGTTATCCCCGAGAATCAACATCCGGAAACCGCTGCAAAATATTGACAGGAAAAAGTAAAGACTACGCCTTCCACGCTGTCCGCAGGACGCCCCGTCCTGCCGGCGCACTCGGCTCGCGTCAGCATCGCCCGATACCTCGGGCATCGCATCAGCGAACGACCGCAACCGGTTCAGCCTAAAGCGTCTTTCGCGTCCACATCAGGCCTGGGCGCGCTCGCCTGGGTGAGATGCGCGATGGAGGGGCTGCCGCGCTGGCGGAACAGCAGGTCGAGGGCCTCCAGCATCAGGGCGTGCATCTTGGTGCGCTCGACGTGGGCGAGGTCGCGCAGCTGATCGTAGACCGGCGGCTCCAGGTAGACCGACATCTGCCGGGCGCGGGCCTTGAGGGTGGCGGGCCGAGCGGCCGGCGCGACGGCCTCGGCGCCGCGCCCGGGGGCGGCGGAGGCCGCCACGATGGCGGCAAGGCTCGGCTTAGGCGGCCGCGACATGCCCGGCTCCGATGTCCGCGATCTCCCGCATCCGCCGCTCGATCCAGCGCCAGAGCCCGCGCACCTCGGCGGCGGCCTGGCCCTTGGGGTTGAACTCGGTCACCCCCTGCCCGAACCCGATCGCGTCCTGGTGGTCGGTGCGCGAGACGATGGTCACGTCGGGCAGGACGCCCAGCACCGAGAGGCCGTCGCTGGCGTCCCGGATGCGGTAGGAGCGCGCCGGGGTCTGGTTGAGCACGAAGGCGAAGGCCTTCTCCAGGCGGTAGATCGCGGCCAGGGTCGGCTTGAAGGCGCGCAGGTCCGCCGGCGTCGGCCGGCAGGGCACGAGGCAGAGGTCGGCGGCGCGGATGGCCGAGAGGGTGCCGGGGGAATCGACGCCCGGAGTGTCGATAAAGACGAAGTCGTAGGCGGTCTCGCGCAGCCGGGCCATCACCCCGTCGATCTGCGTGGCGTCGATCTGCGCCACCTCGGGGCCGTCGGCGGTGCGGTGGTCGGCCCAGTCGCTGATCGTGGCCTGGCGGTCCATCTCCAGGATGCAGACCGAGAGCCCGGCCTCGCGGGCGGCCACGGCCAGCGAGATGCACAGGGTGCTCTTCCCGCTGCCGCCCTTCTGCGTCACGAACGTGATGGCCTGCATCGGGTCTCCTTCGCGTCGGCCCGTCGATCGCCCCGGCCACGGCCCGCCATCCTGTGATGCAAGGATGACCTGATCCGGGTCTGGGTCATCGTGGTTAACGGGTCGTTAACGCCGGCGCTTCGGCCAGGACGCGGCGGGATGCCGCAATAACAATTTGAAGTTGCTTTTCCGGCAGAAGGCGATCCGAGACCCCTTCCCTCATCCCGTTGATATCGATAGCTCTACCACCCGGCCTAGTCACCGGGTGCGCATCGATATCAACCTCAGGTATCGCTACTGTGAGCGCCGGGACCTCAGGCGCGGCACCCATCGCGGATCGACCATGGCGGCTTCCCTTCGGCGACCCTCGCGAGCCCTGCCGGACCTCCGGTCGGCCCTGAAGGCCTCCGGCGTCGTCGGCACCTGGCGCTACGACGTGCCCAAGGCCCTGATCGCCGTCTCCGCCCCTGTGGCCCGCCGGCTCGGCCTGGCGCCGGAGGCGGCGACGCGCGGGCTCCCCCTCGCCGCCTTCGTGGCGGCCCTGCACCGCGCCGACCGGGCCCGGATCCAGGCGGCCTTCGAGGCGGCGGCCGAGCGCGGCGGCCCCTTCGACCTGACCCTGCGGGCCCGGGACGGGGCAACACGGGTGAGCCTGCGCGGCCGCGTTGCCCGCGACCCCCTCGGCCAGCCCCGCCAGGGCGACGGCATCGCGCTGGCCTTCGGGCCGGACGAGGACCCCGAGCCCCAGGCCATCGTCAACCGCATGGCCGAACACGCCATCGCGCTGCGCATCCTCTGCGCCGACTTGCGCCAGCCCGGCCTCTGCGCCGCGGTGGACGACCTGATGATGGAGATCGGGTTCGAACTGGCGCGGCAGCTGGAGGCGGGGCGGGAGGGGGTGCCGCATTGAGGGGGGCGTCGGGTCGAGCTTTCCAGGGTTCGAGGGGCGGTCTATCGCCGACCGATCTCGGACGCCGGGAGATCGTGGCCTCACTCTCGACGTATTCCGCCTGCTTCCGGGTACCGAATATTGATGCGGTCTCGAGGGCGTTGCCGATCCTGCGAAGTGTCTCTTGTCTTTGACGCTGGCGCACGTCGGGCCACTCGCTCTCCCTGACGGTGTTGGCCTCGATGGACAGCCAGCGTCACGACGCGAGAGCCGGGCTTGCCTGACGAGCTGGGGACCCGCAATCTCAGCTTGGCAATACGCTCGATGGGTGTCTGTCGGCGCGTTGCCGCATCGGCCCGCAGGACATGGGAGTTCCGGGATCATGACGATGGACGGTGGGACTGCCGAGGGGGATGAGGCCGCTCCGCTCGGGCGTCGGGCCGGGCTTCTCAGCCGCCGGTCCTTCGTGGCCGGCTCGGCCGTCGGGTTCGGCGCGATGGGGCTGGCCGGTTGCGCGACCTCCGACGGCATGCTCCTCGCCGAGGCGGCGAAGATCTACGGGCCGCTGCCGAACGAAAAATTCCCGATCCCGGCGGCCGATGTCAGCAAGGTCGACCCGAAGTACTATCGCCGGACGGTTCGCTACGAGTCCAAGGAGGCGCCGGGCACGATCGTCGTCGATCCGGGCAACTTCTACGTCTACCGCATCGAGGGCGATGGGACCGCCACCCGCTACGGCGCCAACGTCGGCCGCGATGGGTTCTTGTGGAGTGGCGACGCCTATGTCGGTCGCAAGTCCGAATGGGCGACCTGGACGCCCCCCAAGGAAATGATCCGGCGTCAGCCCGAGGCCGCCAAATACGCCCGCGGCATGCCGGGCGGCCTCGACAATCCGCTCGGCGCCCGCACCCTCCATCTCTACCAGAACGGCGCCTATACGCTCTACACGATCTACGCCTCGAGCGATCCCGAGACGATCGGCACGGGCATCACCAGTGGCTGTGTCGGCCTGCTCAGCCAGGACATGATCGACCTCTACGCACGAACGCAGGTCAAGACGAAGGTGGTCGTCCTGCCCGCGTAGTCGTCCTGCCCGCGCACGCGAAAGCCTCGTTCCGGCGCGGATGGTTTCGCGCCGGAGCGTGGCGCTTTCGACCGGTCGGAGCGAGGCGGGGGCGCTGGGGCCATCCTCATCCCTCGGCCAGCGGCAACCCCCGATCCATCCCACCCCAATGCAGGTCGGGCGTCGTGGCGAACAACCGGCGGTGGGCGAGGACCGCGTAGGTGTCGGTCATGCCGGCGATGTAGTCGGCCACGCGCCGGGCGAGGCGGCTCGGGGTGGCGTCGTCGAGGCCGGCGCGCCATTCCTCGGGCATCGCGGCGGGGTCGGCGGTGAAGGCGGCAAACAGGTCGGCGACGATGACGTCGGCCTTGGCGCGAACGCTGAGCACGCCGGGGTGGCGGTACATCCGCGCGAAAAGGAACGTCTTGATCTGCGCGTCCGCCTCCACCATCGCGGGCGAGAACGCCACCACGGCCTCGCGCGCCCCGCGGATGTCCTCCACCGAGCGCGGGCCAAGGGCCGCGATCCGGCGGCGGCTCTCGCCGATCACGTCCTCCACGAAGCGGGTGATGACGCGCCGCGCCAGTTCGTGGATCTTTCGCGATGGCTCCAGGTTCGGATGGAGGACGTCGATCTCGTCGAGGAGGCCGGCCAGGAACGGTACCGCGTCGAGCTCGCCGAGCTCGAACAGGCCGGCGCGCAGGCCGTCGTCGAGGTCGTGGGAATCGTAGGCGATGTCGTCGGCGATGGCCGCCGCTTGCGCCTCCGGCCCGGCAAAGCGCGACAGGTCGAGGTCGTTGAGGGCATTGTAGTCGAGGATCGCCGCCGGGATGCCGCGCTCCGCCCAGCGCGGGGTCGGCCGGCCGTCCGGCCCGAGCAGGGGGCCGTTGTGCTTGACGAGGCCTTCCAGGGTTTCCCAGGCGAGGTTGAGCCCGTCGAAGCCGGCGTAGCGTCGCTCCAGCCGGGTGACGATGCGCAACGCCTGGGCGTTGTGGTCGAAGCCGCCGTGCGCGGCCATGGCCAGATCCAGCGCGTCCTCGCCGGTGTGCCCGAAGCAGGTGTGGCCGAGGTCGTGGCTCAGCGCCAGCGCCTCGGCCAGGTCCTCGTCGAGGCCGAGCGCCCGCGCCAGCGCCCGCGCGACCTGGCTGACCTCGAGGGTGTGCGTGAGCCGGGTGCGGTAATGGTCGCCTTCGTGGTGCACGAAGACCTGGGTCTTGTGCTTGAGGCGCCGGAACGCGCTCGCGTGGATGATGCGGTCGCGGTCGCGCTGGAAGTCGCTGCGCGTCGCCGAGGCCGGCTCTGGGATCAGGCGCCCGCGCGTGGCGGCCGGGTCGGTCGCGTAGGGCGCCCGCCAGCGTTCCCCGTTGTGCCGCACGTCGCGTTCCTTCATGCTGGCGGGTGAAACCCGATTTCGATGGTCCGGGCGCGAAGAGCGCCCCGCGAAGCGGGCCTTGGAGGACATCGGTCCTCCAAGGCGTCGAGCGAAGGCGAAAGCCAAGGCCGCGGATGCGGCCGCCGACGCCTGAGGCTCGGCAACCCAGGGTCATCGGATTCGTCCGTTGGCATCCGGCTACCGCATCCGCCGCGTTGCGGCGCGCACCCGCACCTCATATCTTGTGTGCGGCACCGGCCACGGCAATCACCGGCGCCGACAACGATGGACCGGAACCCGAGCATGACGAGTCCTGAGATCACCCTCACCCCCCGCGCCGCCAAGCGCATCAACGAGATCATGGGGGCCGAGCCTCCGGGCGCCTCCCTGCGCATCAGCGTCAACGGCGGCGGCTGCTCGGGCTTCTCCTACGCCTTCGACGTGGAGCGCACCCGCGCCGGCGACGACGTCGCCATCGAGCGCGACGGCGCCACGGTGCTGGTCGACCCGGTCTCGCTGGAATACATGAGCGGCGCCACCATCGACTTCGTCAACGACCTCATCGGCCAGTCGTTCAAGATCGAGAACCCCCAGGCCACCGCCTCCTGCGGCTGCGGCACCTCGTTCTCGCTCTGACGGGATCGGACCGCCCGCGATTGCCTCGCCCTGCAAAACGCGGCAGGGATGGCGCGGCCTCGAGGCTCACGGTTTTCCCCGCCAGCGATCCGGATACGCCCATGACCTGTTGGAAGGCCCGCCCGAACCTGACGCGGGCCGCGGGGCTCTCGGTCTGCCTGATCGCCCTGATGGGCGCCGGGCCCGGCCTCCACGGCGTCCTGTCGCCCGCCGTCGCCCAGGAAGCGGCCTCCGCGGTGCAGGACGTCACGCTCCAGGACGTGGTGCTGCCGCTGGGCGGCACCGTCCTCACCGCGCCGCGCCTGACGGTGAGCGGCACCCGCCTGTCGAAGGACGACGTCGTCGCCCTGCTCAAGCCGGGCCCCGGGGCGCCCTGGCCGGCCCGCCTCGCCCGCCTCGACGCCGCCAGCCTGACGATCCCCGAACTGCGCGTGTCCTATGTCGAGGGCGGCCCCGCCCGCCAGGGCGTGGTCTACCGCGACGTGGTCGCCAAGGACGTCCGGGCCGGGCGCATCGCCGAACTCACCGCCTCGGGCGCCTCCGTCTCGGTGACGGGCGGCCCGCGCACCGGCACCGGCACCTACGGCCGCATCGAGGCCCGCGACGTCGACCTCGTCACCCTGTCGCGCCTCTACGGCGAGCCGGGCGACGGCAAGGGCGCCATGCAGCGGATCTACGGTGTGGTCTCGCTCAGCGACGTCGCCTATGTCGACGACCGCGGCACGGCCCTCCGGATCGCCCGCATCGAGGGCCGCGACATGAGCGGCCGCCAGACGCCGGCGACCTGGGCCGGCGCGTTCCAATCCCTCACCGGGCTCGACCTCGACAGGGAGGCCCTCGACACGATGTCCCCGGCCGAGCGGGCCCGGCTGACCGGGATGGCGGCCGACCTCGTCGACTCCGTCGCGATCGGCGCGCTCGAAGCCACGGGCCTCAGCCTGCAGGAGACCAGGGACAAGGCGGTCGACCTCAGCATCGCCCGTTTCACCATGGGGGCGGCCGGCGCCAGCTTCGAGGACATCGGCTTTTCGGGCGGCGGCGCCCGCTCCCGGATCGGGCGGCTCTCGCTCTCGGGCTTCTCGCTGGCACCGACCGTCGCCGCCCTGCGCCGGCTCTCCGCGCTCACGACGCCGCCCTCCGACGACGATCTGCGCCGGCTCACCCCCACCATCGGCACCCTGGCAGTGCAGAACGTCGCCATCGACCTGCCGGCCGAGACCGTGCCCGCCGAGCCTCCGCCGGCCGCCGCCAGGGTCCCGGTCGACAGGCCTCCCGGCCTCGGCGGGGACCTGCGCGCCGGCCCGCCGGCGATGCCCGCTCCCTCGCCCGTCCCTGCGCCGGTCGTCCTGCCCGCCGCCCATGTCGGCCTGCGCGACGCCACCATGAGCTTCGGCACGCCCAAGGACGGGGTGCCCACCGCCGGCCGGCTCAGCCTGTCGGGGCTCACCCTGCCCTCGGCCGCCGTGGCCGGCATCCCCGGCCTCGGTTCGCTCGGCCAGTACGGCTACCGCGACCTCGACCTCGATGCGGTGGCCGAATCCTCCTGGGACGAGGCGGCGCGCGAACTCAAGGTCCGCGAGATCTCGGTCTCCGGCAAGGAGATGGGCACGCTGCGCCTCAACGGCACGGTGGGCGGCATCGGGCCGGAGGTGTTCGACGCGGATGCGGCGGTCTCGGGCTACGCCTGGCTCTCGGCCACCGCCAAGGCCCTCGACCTCACCATCGAGAACACCGGCCTGTTCGAGCGCTTCATCACCGCCCAGTCGAAGGTGCTGAGCCTCAAGCCCGAGGAGCTGACCCAGGAATACGCCACCGCGAGCGCCTTCGGCGTGCCCGCCATCCTCGGCGGCTCGGCCAACGCCAAGGCGATCGGCACCGCGATGGCGCAGTTCGTGGCCAAGCCCGGCCGCCTGTTCCTCAGCGCCCGCCCCAAGAACGGGACGGGCCTCGGCGTCATCGACTTCAGCGCCGCCCCGAACCCCGGCGCGGTGCTCGACAGGCTCGACGTGACCGCCAAGGCGAACTGAGGGTTTTTGAACCCGCCTTCCTCGTGGGAGGCGCCGGATGCGAGGCGGGAGAGGACGCTCCCCTTCGGTCAGGTCAGCTCGCGCACCACCACCCGCCCGCGCTCGGCCGAGAGCGCGAGGCGGCCGGCCTTGAGGGCGAGCGCCTTTTCGCCGAACAGGGCGTGGCGCCAGCCGGTGAGCACCGGCACGTCGGCGTTGTCGTCTTCGGCCAGCGCCTCGAGGTCCTCGATGGTGGCCACGATCTTGGGCGCCACCCGCTCGGCCTCGCACACCGCCTTGAGTAGCACCTTGAGGAGTTCGACCAGCGCCCCGTTGCCGCCCCGCCCGCGGCTGCGCTCGGCCGCCACCGGGATCTCGGCGGTGTCGCGCAGGAAGCCGCGCTCCACCGCGGCGAGGATGTCGGCTCCCGTGCGCGAGCGCTCGAAGCCGGCGGGAATCGAGCGCAGGCGCCCCAGCGCCTCGACGTTGCGCGGGGCGGAGGTGGCGACGTCGATCACCGCCTCGTCCTTGAGGATGCGCCCGCGCGGCACGTTGCGGCTCTGCGCCTCGCGCTCGCGCCAGGCGGCGACCTCCATCAGCACCGCGATCTCGCGGGGCTTGCGCATGCGCCCCGACAGGCGGCGCCAGGCCAGAGCGGGGTCGGCCTTGTAGGTCTCGGGCGAGGTGAGGACGCTCATCTCCTCGTCGAGCCATTCGCCGCGATCGGTCGACAAGAGCTGGCCCGCCAGGACCTCGTAGACCTTGACGAGGTGCGTGACGTCCGAGAGCGCATAGGAAAGCTGGGCGTCCGAGAGGGGCCGACGCGACCAGTCGGTGAAGCGCGAGGACTTGTCGATCTTGGCCTTGGCCACGTCGTTGACGAGCTGCTCGTAGGAGACCGAGTCGCCGTAGCCGCAGACCATGGCGGCCACCTGGGTGTCGAAGAACGGCTGCGGCAGGAGCCCGCCGAGCAGCCAGATGATCTCGAGGTCCTGGCGGGCCGAGTGGAACACCTTGACCACGCCCTCGTGCGCCATCAGCGCGAAGAACGGCGCCAGGTCGAGGTCGGGCGAGAGCGGGTCGACCAGCACGCCCGACCCGTCCGGCCCCGCCATCTGGATGAGGCAGAGCTTCGGGTAATAGGTCGTCTCGCGCATGAACTCGGTGTCCACGGTCACGAACGGCATGGCGGAAAAGCGGGTGCAGGCCTCGGCGAGGTCGTGCGTGGTCGAGATCAGGTCCATGAAATCGGCTATATCCGAGGTTTAGGCCCGCGGCGAGATCGGCCCGCGCGGTTATCCGACCCCGGCCCCCTCCTTCCTCAGACGGCGCCCCCTCACGTCGGGTGCGTCCTCGTCACGACAAGCGAGTCCTGGTCACGCCAGGTGATAGGTCGGCCAGCGCGGCGTCGGTCCCCGTTCCGCCTGGGGGTGGTCGCGCGGGAGGACGACGCTGCCGAAGCCGAGGGCGAAGGGCAGCAACGGGGCTCCCAGCAGCGTGAGGTAGGTGTCCGGCAGGTGCTGGTGCAGGTTCTCGAACACGTAGGCGACGAGGTCGCACCCGATGGTGGGCGGCCGGACGGTCCCCGTGAGAGACAGGGGCGTGCCCACGGGGGCGTAGTCGTAGCCCCCGAGCGCCAGCCGGGCCGCGGTGGCCAGGAGCATCGCCGCGACCACCGCCCCGCCCTTGGGCGAAGGCTCGTAGAAATCGTGGGTCGCCAAGACCCGGTCCCAGCCGTAGGCGACGGTGTCGAGGGTGTTGAAGCAGCGCGTCACCCGGCCGTCGAGGGCCGTGCCCGGCCCGAACAGGGCGGCGAAGGCGGTATTGCCCGGCGTCATCCCGGCAAAGCTGCAGGCCGAGACCGGCCGCGGCGGCAGCCTGCCCGCCAGCCCCTCCCCGCTCAGCCACAGGGCGACCACCGGCGCCAGGGTGCCGCCCAGGCTGTGGCCCGTGACGGTGAGGGCGGCCTGAGGCGGCAGGGCGCCGACGGCAGCCGCCAGCGTCGTCCCGACGGCATCGGTGAGCCCCTGGAGGGTGGCGAGGCCCTTGGCCGTCCCGGCGGATACCCGGGCCTCCGGCGCGCCGGGCCAGGAGACCATGTCGCCGAACGGGCTGTCCTCGTCACCGTCCTCCCAATAGGCGGGCGAGAACGGGTTCGGGTAGGTGCCGCGGATCGCCAGCACGCAGGCGCCGGTGGCGGTGCTGCGGGCGAGATAGGCGAAGTTCACCGGCGGATCGGGCGGTGCCGCGATCCAGGCGACGGTCCAGTCGCCTGCCGTGAGCGGGTCCCGGGCGAGATAGCCCGGGATCGCGGCCGGGTCGCCGTAGGCGATTCCGGCCAGCGTCATCAGTTCGGCGGTCGAGGCGGACATGGCCCAACCCGCCTCAGCCGACGATCACGCCCCCTCCGCCGATGGGCACCGAATAGGCGGCGGCCGCGATCGGCGCGAGGGGAGCGTTCTGGTTCACGAAGAACTGCCGCACGGTCGCGGTCGCCAGGAACGTGGAGCCGCCCGATGGGAGCAGGGATACGATGCCGCGGTTTCCGGCCGATTCGGTCACCGCACCGGATCGAGAGGCCAGGCTGAGACCTGTCGAGACGTATTGCACCCCGACGATCAAGGTTTGGTTCGCGGGGATCGTATAGAAGAGGTTCGGATTCGATGGCGATTTTGTGAAAGCAAACGTCTGATCGTAGATCGTAAGATCGTAATAGACCAGGTTTGCCGCGAGGTTGATCGTGCCGCCGGAGGCCGACAGTATGAACGGCACCGTCGGTCTGTAGCTCAGCTGGATCGACGCGGAGCCGCTGGTTGCCGTGTTGGTGATCTGGATGAAGGTGCCCTGGAGCACCAGGGGGACTTGCGTGAGGCCGGGAACGATCGGCTCGCCCAAGACCTCGAACGGGACGGTGTAGGGGACCGCGGTCAGGGACTTCACCGCATTGAAGGCGTCCTCCGACGTCAGCAGATCGTCCGGCAGCGTCGTCGATGCGTGGGGGTTCTCGACGATCAGCATGGCGTCACCTCTCCGCAGGATCGAGCAGCGGCGGCTCCCGACCGAATATCGCCCGCAGGTTGTATAACCTCAGATTGATTATATCAAGGCGTATTCAGTCATGGCGTGTGTTTTTCGGGTGGCCTCGCGACGCATCGCCGCGATCGACCTGCCCGGCGCGGCGACCCCCGAAGCGGAGGCCGCAAACTTGACTTCACCCCCCTCGCGTGAATGGTGCGGCCCTCATTCCCAAGAGGCCGTCATGCAGCCCGTCATGCACCGTTATCGGACCCATACCTGCGGGGCGCTCCGCCCGTCCGACGTCGGCGCGAGCATCCGCCTGTCCGGCTGGTGCCACCGCATCCGCGACCACGGCGGCGTGCTGTTCATCGATCTGCGCGACCACTACGGGCTCACGCAATGCGTGGTCGATTCCGACTCGAAGGCCTTCAAGGGCGCGAATCTCGCACGCGCAGAGTGGGTGATCCGCATCGACGGGCGCGTGCGGACCCGGCCCGCCGGCACTGAGAACCCCGACCTGCCCACCGGCACCATCGAGGTCTACATCGACGACCTCGAAGTGCTCGGGCCCGCCGGCGAACTGCCGGTGCCGGTCTTCGGCGACCAGGAGTATCCGGAGGAAACGCGGCTCAAGTACCGCTTCCTGGATCTCCGCCGCGACAAGCTGCACGCCAACATCATGAAGCGCGGCGCGATCATCGATTCCTTGCGCCGCCGCATGCGCGAGGGCGGCTTTTTCGAATTTCAGACGCCGATCCTTACGGCGTCCAGCCCTGAGGGCGCGCGCGACTACCTCGTCCCGTCCCGCGTGCACCCCGGAAAATTCTACGCGCTGCCCCAGGCGCCCCAGCAGTTCAAGCAGCTGACGATGATCGCCGGCTTCGACCGCTACTTCCAGATCGCGCCGTGCTTTCGCGACGAGGACGCGCGGGCCGACCGGAGCCCGGGCGAGTTCTACCAGCTCGACATCGAGATGAGCTTCGTCACGCAGGAGGACGTGTTCCAGTCGGTGGAGCCGGTGCTGCGCTCGGTGTTCGAGGAGTTCGCGCAAGGCAAGCGCGTCACGCAGGCGTTCCCGCGCATCCCCTACGCCGAGGCGATGCTGAAGTACGGCGTCGACAAGCCGGACCTGCGCAACCCGCTGGTCATCGCCGACGTGACCGAGGAGTTTTCGCGCGAGGACGTCGCCTTCAAGGCCTTCAAGGGCGTGATCGCATCGGGCGGCAAGGTCCGGGCGATCCCGGCCACGGGGGCGGCGACCCAGCCGCGCTCGTTCTTCGACAAGCTCAACGACTTTGCCCGCGCCGAGGGCGCGCCCGGCCTCGGCTACGTCGTCTTCGAGGACGTCGACGGCGCGCTCGCCGGCAAGGGCCCCATCGCCAAGTTCATCCCGGCCGAGGTGCTGGCGCTGATCGCCGCCAAGACCGGCACCGGGGCCGGCGACGCGGTGTTCTTCTCGGCCGGTACCGAGGCCAAGGCGGCGGCGCTGGCCGGCAAGGCCCGCAACCGGATCGCGGACGAGCTGAACCTCTCCGACAAGGACCAGTTCGCGTTCTGCTGGATCACCGACTTCCCGATGTACGAGTGGAACGAGGACGACAAGAAGATCGACTTCTCCCACAACCCGTTCTCGATGCCGAACTTCGACCGGGAGGGATTCCTGGCGCTCGACCCGAGCGAGTCCGAGACGATCCTCGGCATCAAGGCGTTCCAGTACGACATCGTCTGCAACGGCACCGAGCTCTCGTCCGGCGCCATCCGCAACCATCGCCCCGAGGTGATGGAAAAGGCCTTCGGTCTCGCCGGCTACGGCCAGGACGTGCTCGAGGAGAAGTTCGGCGGCATGCTCAACGCGCTCAAGCTCGGCGCACCCCCGCACGGCGGCATCGCGCCGGGGATCGACCGCATCGTCATGCTGCTCTGCGGCGAGCAGAACCTGCGCGAGGTGGTGCTGTTCCCCATGAACCAGCGCGCCGAGGACCTGATGATGGGCGCGCCCGCCGAGGCGACGCCCAAGCAGCTGCGCGAGCTGCACATCCGGCTCAACCTGCCCGAGAAGCAGGGGTGAGACGCGATACGCCTCCCTCCCCCTCTGCGAGGGAGGCTACCTCGCGGATGCGAGGCGGGAGAGGGGATCGTAACCTCTTCGGATGACCGAGGGATCGCCTCCCCCGATTCGTCGCCGACGCGAGAGGCCCCTTTCCCCGGCTCACGTCGGCCTTGCCCGATCTGATCGACGGTGTGCAGATAGCGGGCGCGCCCGATCCCTCCCGTCCCGATAGCGTCACCCGTGTCCTCCCTCGTCGCCATCGTCGTGACCCATGACAGTGCGGAGGCCCTGCCCGCCTGCCTCGGCGCCCTGGCCGCCGAGCACGTGCCGGCGATCGTGGTCGACAACGCCAGCCGCGACGCGTCCGTGGCGGTCGCGGAGGCGGCCGGGGCGCGGGTGCTGCGCAACGCCCGCAACGAGGGGTTCGGCCGCGCCAACACCATCGGCGTGCGTGCCGCGGAGCGGGCCGAGCGGGTCCTCATGCTCAATCCCGACGTGGTGCTGCGGCCCGGGGCCGTCGACGCGCTGCTGGCTGCGGCCAGAGCCTATCCCGATGCCGGTCTCCTGGCGCCGCGCCTCGTGGAGCCCGACGGGCGGTTCTTCTACCAGCCGCGCTCGCTGCTCGCCCCCTATCTCACCAATCCCCATGGCAGGCTCGCCCTGCCCGAGGGCGACGCCTGCGCGCCCTTCCTGTCGGGGGCCTGCCTGATGGTGGCGCGCGACCTGTTCCTGGATCTCGGCGGGTTCGATCCCGGCATCTTCCTGTTCTACGAGGACGACGACCTGTGCCGGCGGGTGGCCGACACCGGCCGCGCCCTCGTCCACGTCCACGGCGCGCAAGCCCTGCACGGTCGCGGGCGCTCCTCGGCGCCCGCCCCCGGCCGGGTGTTCCGCACCCGCTGGCACCAGGCCTGGTCGCGCGCCTACGTGTCGCGAAAATACGGCCTGCCGGACCCCTCCCCGCGCATGCTGGCGGTGAACGCGCCCAAGGCCGCCCTGGCGGCCCTGAGCCTGCGCCGCCCGCTGATCGAACGCTATGCCGGCTCGGCGGCCGGCGCGCTCGCGGCCCTGCGCGGGCAGACCGCCCTGGCTCGAGAGGGCCTGGATCGCTGAAAGTCCCTTTCGTGATCGGCCGCTCGCCGGCCCGGCCTCGCGGGACGCCCCCGGCGGCCCCACCTACACCCGATCCGGCGCAGGGGCGGCGGAGGAAGGACCCCGTGGAGCGAATGACCAACCCTTGGGCGCGGCGCGAGATCTGGTTCCTCGCCCTCGCCGTCCTGCTCGCTGCCGCCGGGGGGGCGCTGTTCTACTGGTCGCGCGCCACGACGCTGACCATCGCCGTGGCGCCGGCCGGCGGAACCGAACCGGCGCTGCTGCGCGCCTACGCCGCCGCCCTGGCCCAGCGCGGCAGCGGCGTGCGCCTGACGATCGTCCCCTTCGACGGGGTGCGCGAGAGCGCCGAGGCGCTCCAGGAGAAGCGGGTCGATCTGGCCGTGGTCAGGCCGGACGTGACGATGCCCCGCGACGGCCTCACCCTCGCGATCCTGCGCGAGCAGGCGATCCTGGTGGCGACACCCGCCTCCTCCGGCATCGCGGCGATGCCCGATCTGGCCGGAAAGCGCCTGGGCCTCCTCGCCCGCCGGACCGCCGACCGGGCGCTGATCGAGGCGGTCCTCGACAGCGCCGGCCTCGGCTCCGAGGCCCCGGCCGGGGCCGTCGTCCTCGTTCCCCTGGAGGAGGGCGAGGTGACCGCCGCCTTCACGGGGAGCCGGATCGACGCCCTCGTCCTGGTGACGACGCCCACGACGCCGGCCGCGCGCCGGATCGTGCAGGCGGTGCAGGACGCGGGGCCCGACCGCGAGGCGGTCCTGTTCGGGGTGTCCGACGCGGCCGCGATCCTGGCGCGCCACCCCAAGCTCCAGGCCGTCACGGTCCCGGCCGGGCTCTACGGAGGCCGGCCGCGCCTGCCGGCCGAGGAGGTCGCCACCGTCGGGCCGTCCTACCGCCTGATGGCGCGCTCGGACCTGTCGCGCAGCCGCGCGGCCGAGGTGACCCAGCACCTCTTCGAGATGCGCGCCGGCCTCGCCGAGGCCGTGCCCGTCGCCGAGAGCCTGCTCCCGCCCGCCTACGAGACCACCGCCGCGGCGGTGAGCGCGCGCCTGCCGATCCATCCCGGCGCCCTCGACTACTACGAGCGCGAGCAGGAGAGCTTCATCGAACGCTACGAATCGTGGATCTACCTCGTCGCCATCTTCGGCGGCGGCATCGGCTCGGCCGGGGCCTGGCTGCGCCAGCGCCTGTCGCGCCTGCGCCGGCACCGCGTCGAGGTCGCCACGCAGCGCCTCCTCGAAATCCGCTCCCTGGCCCGGCGCAGCACCGAGGCCGACCGGCTGCGGGCGATGGCGGCCGAGATCGACGATCTCGCCGCCAGCATCGCCCGCCACGCCCTGCGCCGCCCCACCGACCCGCGCACGATGACCGCCGCCAGCGTCGCCCTCGACGCGGCCCGCGCGACCGTGGCACGGGCGCTGGGGTCGACGCAGGCGGGGTGAGGCGTTCGGCTGTTTCGCAGGACTTTTCGACGATGGCCGCCTCCGGCCGACGTCGCGTGAGGCTGGCCATCCGGGTCAGGCGGTGTGGTACGGGCGTCGATGTCCCGGACCGGTCTAATTGGAAGAACCTCAAGGGACATCGAGCCAGCACGATCGCGTTGCCACAGTGGGCCTGAGCGATCTCCGATCCTTATCCTGCCCTCATGACTTCGGTGCCTGGCGCTGCTATAGGGCGGTGCCCTAAAACTGCCGCGTCGTACCACAACCTTCGGTTGGCGGATCGCTGATGGTTTGCTTGCCGTCGTAGGCTCATGGAAAGGCGGAGACTTGAAAGTTCTCGTAACGAGCGCAACGCCTGACAGTCTCAATACAAACGCTCGCATTAGATCCTTCGTATCCGAGGGCTTTTCCGAAATACTGGGACGGGATCTGGTCAAGAGCTCACCACTCGAACTGAGTGTTTCCGCCACTTTATCTTTCAGGCCTGATCTGGTTTTGACCCTTGGAAGCCTCGTGCCGGATCAATCCCCCTTGCGGCAACTACGCAGAGCAGCCGATGCGGTCGGTTCGCAGCTCGGGTTGTGGCTGCACGAAGATCCTTATGAATTCGATTACGCGTTCAAGGCCGAACTGACCGCCGACGTGATCTTCTCGAACGATTCCTGGGCGGCGCGGCACTATCGGCACGATCGAATTCATCATCTTCCTCTCGCCGCATCCCCCAGGCACCATTTTCGCCCGTTGAAACCGATGGCGGAGCGATCTCTCACGGTCTTCTTTTGCGGCGTGGCATATCCCAACCGGATCGAACTCTTGCGCCGTGCGGATGCGCTTTTATCCCGCCATCCCGTCGCGATCCTGGGAAGCGATTGGCCGAGCGATATCCGGTGTGCCTTTAATCGACGTCTGACCGCGTCCGAAATGGCTGATCATGCGCAGGACGCATGCCTTACATTAAATCTCGGGCGCGATATGAATATCGCCAACCGCCGTTACCAACTCCCGCAGGCCACGCCGGGGCCGAGGACGTTCGAGGTCGCCCTGTCTGGTTCGCCGCAGCTATATTTCATCAACGGGTTGGAAATTGGCGACCACTTCACCCTGGACGCCGAGATCCTCCCTTTCGATAGCGTGACCGACATTGCGCGGGCGATCGAACGGACAGTGGACGAGCCTCAAGAAATCTACGCCATCGCACAGCGTGCCCAGATTCGGGCGCTGGCGGAACACACCTACGTCCATCGCGCTCGCAGCATCCTCGATGCCTGCCGGCCCGGTGCTGCCTGGAAATCGGACGCGGCATGATGCCCTTCTCAGTCCTTCTCCTCGATACGGAACCGCGGACGCAGAACCACTACCTCGTCATCGCGATCGCCGACGCGCTGCGCCGCCATCCGGCGGTATCAGATGTCGTCCTCGCCGGGCATGCTGACGCGATCCGGACGCTTCGGGATCGCAGCGTCGATGTGTTCATCGCCTTCGGCGGCGCACGTGTGCATGCGCCGCTACTGAGCCGCCTTGCCTCCCTTGCGCGCTACAGTGTCCTGTGGAGCACCGAAGATCCTTACGAACTCGACGCCAACCTGCGTTTCTCAACAAGTTTCGATATCGTCTTTTCTAACGACGGCGCGTCGGTGGCGGCCTACAACGGACGGGCCCGGCACCTGCCGTTGGCAGCCTCGCCCCTGTTTCAGGATTTCCCGGTCTGGGAGAACGAGCAGGATTACCTCTACGACCTGCTCTTCATCGGCACCGCATGGCCGAACCGCGTCGCATCACTTAACGCCATCGCCGTGGCACTGCCGAACACGGCTAAACTGAAGCTTGCTCTGCCGTGGAACGAATACATCGGCCCACCGGCCCTCTGGGATCCCTCGCAAATCACTGATTGGCGCTGCGGAAACCGTGATTTTGCCCGGCTGGCCAACCGCAGCCGCATCGTGCTGACGCTGCCACGCGCCTTCTCGGCGAGCAATGTCGACACGGCGTCGGGCTCGACCCCGCCGCCGCGATTGTTCGAAGCGGCGCTGGCCGGCGGGTTCCAAGTGGTTGTGGCGCCGGATCCAGAAGTCCACGCCTATTACGACGCGACCTCCGAGATTTGCGTTTGTCCCGATGACGCCACTGCGGTGGCGGCCATCGTCGAGCACCTGCGGTCACCTGAGATTCGCATTGAGAAGGCGAAGGCAGCGCGAGCGCGGACGGTGCGCGATCACCTCTACGACCAGCGAGTGGACAGGATTATCGAGGCCGTCGAGACGGTGGTTCGACCGGCGGTCCCAAGCCAGGCGCCGCATCACAAGACGGTTCTGGTAGTGACCCACAACCGCCGAGGTTATCGCTCAGGCGGCGGAATCGAAGTCTATCAGGAACAGGCGACTCTGATCGGTGGGACGTACCGGTTCCTGTTTCTCTTCCCGGTCCTACGCAATGATGGATGGGATATTCGTCTCCAGGGTGAAGGTCTAGACAGAATATTTTCGTGCGGGCCGCTGCCGTTGCCGCAGGCGACCAATCCGGCTGTGGAGAAGATATTTGAAGAAATTCTTTATAAATACGATGTGGATCTCGTTCATTTTCATCACCTCTTGCATCTACCGCTTAGTTTGCCAATTCTTGCGAAGGCCTGTGGCGTTCCGGTTGTCTATCACCTTCACGATCACTATCTGATCTGCGAGCGGTGGCTGCTCTTGGATCAGGCGGGCCGATTCTGTGATGTCGTTCATCGCGGCTCGGATCAATGCGACGCTTGTCTGGTCGATACGGAGAACTATCCCGTCGGTGCGAAAGCGCGCCGTGATGGGATGATGGCGCGGGTCGTTGCGGCCATCGATGCTTTCGTCACCAGCACGTCTGGTACGGGAGCGTATCTCCGTCTGTTCTACCCCGAGATCGACCCATCTCGGATCGTCGAGATCGAGATGCTGTCGCCGACCTCGCCCGCGCCTCAGGCCGCCATCGACCGGGCGATGTCTCCAGCGCGTCGCAAGCTCGTCGTGGCGATCGTCGGTAGTTTTTCTGCACACAAGGGCGGCGATGCCATCATCGACGTTATCCGTCTTTGTGAAGGCTACGACATTGGCTTCGAGATCTTCGGGCATTTGAGCGATCATCATCGTGGGCGCTTGGCCGGATTTAAGGCGGGCATTGTGACCCTTCACGGTGCATACGATCAGCACACGATCGTCTCGATGCTCGGCGGCTGCGACGTCTCCCTCCATCTCTCGATCTGGCCCGAAACCTACGTTCTGGCGCTCACAGAGGCTTGGCTTGCCGGGCTCGTCCCGATCGTCAGCGATCTTGGAGCGCTCGGCGAGCGGGTGACCGACGGCGTCGATGGGTTCGTCGTGCGCCCTCATCACCCCGGCGGCGTGATGGCGCGGCTCCTCGAACTTTATTTCGATCCCGATCGATTGACCGAGATGCGGTCGACGATCGGCCTTAAAATTTTTGCCTCGGCCGACGATCACCTACGCCAAATGAGAGACCTGTACCGCGACCTCATCGCTGCCGCCCCATGCCCGCATGATCGTGTGCCGGATCGCGCCCAAGGTCCTTTCGAACTGACCCTGGCGACAGTGGGAATCCGACTGAACGCGGACTCCTGGGTTTCACCGGCGATCGCGTGGGATTCCGGTCCGGCGGCACAGGCGGCGACCGTTATATCCGCCCACGCCGATGTGATGCTCACCGCCGAGATGGACCAAGATCACCAAGATTATCAGGAGGTGCTTGCTCCCTTGACCGATCGTGAGACCAGTTGGTCCCTCGACGAGTTTCGAGTCGACGATACGGTGATTGGCTTCCGTACCGGGTGCGAGGTCGCCATCCACCATGTGTCGGTCCGGGGATGGTTCTGTCACGCGGTCTGGCGCCGGCCAACGCAAACCTATCTGCGTCTCGTTGGGCCGGAGGGGATTCGTTACGCGAAGCTCCATGTCCATGAACGCCCTGATCTTGTCTCGGATCTGGGCGATCAGGCCGCGGCCCGCGCCGGCTTCATTGGCCGATTCCAAGTCCACGACCTCACTCCCGGCGTTCAGCGGATCGACATCGTGCAGGTCGCGAGTGGGCGGCTGCTGATCGCACAAGGATGTCTGCAGTTCTTTGCGGCCCCGACTCGAGGCGACGGAACGAAGGCGATCTGGAGCAGAATCGACGTGCCGGATCTCGAGCATGAGCGAGAACACCCGATCGGGCCGTTGCGCCACAACCTTCCCGTCGTCGACGGTTACGTCATGGCGCGATCAATGGACGACTGGGCCGTCGCCGCTACGGTCGGCAACATGACGACATCGTCTACTTTGCAGGCCGTTCTCGTCTCCAACGACGACGCAGCGTCCTTCGCCGTTCCGATGCATGTCGTCGATCCATCCGCTGAAACAGGGCTGACAGCACCCGCACGAGCCGCTTTCGTCGCATCCTTCGCTGACCTTCCGGCCGGACGTTACACTCTTGTGATTCGTGCCGCGGACGCGGGTTGGGTTACGCCGGAGATCGCACGGATCGCGTTGGTGTCTGGAGAGAAGACGTATCGTCTGACCAATACGCAGCCACGCGGCATCAGGAGCTGGAACAGACGGCGGTTGCGGCGGTGTCCGATCATTGAGGAGGTCGCTCTATCGCAGGAAGCCGGGTGGGACGGGCTCCGGGTCACATGCCGGGGATGGGCTTTCGTGCGTGAACTCGGGGAGCCGGTCTGCACGCTGACCCAGTGGCAGTCGGACAGTGGCGTGCGCCATTGCATCGGCACGCCACTGGCGCGTCCCGATATCGCAGCGCGGCTCGACCGCACGGATGCCGATGCCTGCGGCTTTTCCATCGCCTTTCCGACCGACGCCCTTACGAAGGGGCGCATCCGATTCTTTCAGTGCTACGCGCACCGAACCGTGGAGTTCCTGAGCTTTGATCGTGAGATCAGGCAGATCCTGGACCGGCAGGGGGCTGGCGCGGGTACGATGACTGCCGAATGATGCCGCCGGCCCGACGCTGCAATCCCCCCGAGAATGTTCGTTGCCGAACGGGTTGTCAGGTGACCGAATGATCCACACCCCCGCGGAACACTCGCCGGTGGGCCGTGTTCGCGTGGATGGAACTCTATCTAGTCGGCCTTGCCGGTTTCGGCGCCCTGGTCCTGCTCACGGCGTGGCTTCCGATGGTGCTGCGGCAGTTGCCGTTGTCGCTGCCGATCTGCTGCGTCGGGCTCGGGGCCGGGCTGTCGGCCCTTCCGGGCGCCTCCGATCTCGTCCCGCACCCCGAGCGGCACCTGGCGCTGATCGAGCACATGACCGAGCTCGTGGTCATCGTCTCGCTGATGGGGGCCGGCCTCAAGATCGACCGGCTGGTCGGCTGGCGCAGCTGGATCCTGACCTGGCGCCTGCTCGGTCTGGCCATGCCGCTCACCATCCTGGCCCTGGCGGGCCTGGCCTCGGGGCTGCTCGGGCTCGACGCCGCCGCCGCCCTCCTCCTCGCCTCGGCGCTGGCGCCCACCGACCCGGTGCTCGCCTCCGACGTCCAGGTCGGGCCGCCCTCCCAGGGACAGGAGGACGAGACGCGCTTCGCCCTGACCTCCGAGGCCGGCCTCAACGACGGCCTCGCCTTCCCCTTCGTCCACCTCGCCATCGCCCTCACCGCCGCCGGCGGCATCGGCGGCATCGGGGGCTTCGGGCTCGGGGCGATCGGCGAGTGGCTGAGCCTGTCGGTCCTGTGGAAGATCGGGGCCGGCGTCGGGCTCGGCGCCGTCATCGGCCGGGCGCTCGGCTGGCTGACGTTCCACCTGCCCCATCGGGCGAGGCTGTCGCGGACCGGCGACGGCTTCGTGGCCCTGGGCATCACCTGCCTCACCTACGCCACCGTCGAGGCCGCCCACGGCTACGGCTTCATCGGTGTCTTCGTGGCCGCCCTGGCGCTCCGCTCGGCCCATCGCAGCCACGACTACCACCACACGATGCACGATTACGCCGAGGCGCTGGAGCGCCTCCTGATGATGGTCGTCCTCGTGGCCTTCGGCGCGACCCTCCTGGGCGGTGGGCTCCTGGCGTCGCTGACCTGGCGCAGCGTCGCCTTCGCCGTCCTCGCCCTCCTGGTGGTGCGGCCGCTGTGCGGCTGGATCAGCCTGATCGGTTCGGGGCGGGAGGCCCGCGAGCGCGCGGTGATCGGCTTCTTCGGCATCCGCGGCATCGGTACGATCTACTACCTCGCCTACGCCCTCGGTCACGCCGCCTTCGAGCAGGCCGGTCTCCTCTGGAGCACGGCCGGCGTCACGGTCCTCCTCTCCATCGTCATGCACGGGGTGAGCGTCACGCCGGTGCTGAACGCCCTCGATCGCCGCAGGGGGGGCGATTCCGGTGCCGAGCAGCTGGATCTGCCGTTCGATGCGTCCCGGCCGCTGCCGTCGTGAGGCGAGCACGGGCAACGGGCACATCGGCCACTGGCGGAGGCCCGCCGATCGTGGTTAAGGCCAGGGAATGCAGCCCGCCCCCTCGACCATCGACGACGCGACGGCCGCCCGGGTCGAGGCCGCCCTCGCGGCGCTCTCGCGGGCGGACGCAGGTGCCCCCGCGGACCTGAAGGGACTCGTGCTGAGCCGGGCCGCTTTGGCGGACCGGATCGGCGAGGGCCCGGCCCCGCCGTGGTGGGACGCGGTCCGCTGCGGCCTGGCGCTGGCGGGTCGCGACCTGTCCGGCGCGGGCCTGGAGGGGACCGACCTGTCCGGCGCCAACCTCTCGGGTGCGCGCATGGCGGGCGCGCTCGGGCGCTCGGCCCGGTTCACCGGCGCCACCATCGAGGAGACCGACTTCACCGGCGCCGACCTGAGCGGGGCCTGCTTTCGCGAGGTCGCCGGCGGCGAGGTCCGGTTCGACGAGGCGATGCTCGAGGACGCCCGGTTCGACGGCGCCGCCATGCGGTTCGCCCGGTTTCCCCGCGCGCTCCTCGACGGGGCCGCCTTCAACGGCGCCGACCTGTGGGGGGCCGTGCTCACCGGGGCGGACGCCGACTACACCCTGTTCCGGGGCACCCGCCTCGACGAGGCCAGGCTCGACGACGTCAACCTCACCCACGCCGATTTCGAGGGGGCGAGCCTGAAGAAGGCGCGGCTCACCGGCTCGCGCCTGCGCGGGGCCAATTTCACCGGGGTCAAGCTCGACGGCGCCGACCTGTCGAAGGCGGACCTCTCCGAGACGAGCCTGGTGCGGCTCAACCTCTCCACCTGCACCCTGACGCACGCCCGCTTCGCCGGGGCCTGGCTGAACGGGACGCGGATGCGCAGCGAGCAGCTCGGCGGGGCGGTGGGCGAGGAGATCGACGGCGACTACCACGGCGCGCAATCGAGCTACCTCGCCCTGGAGCAGAACTTCAAGAGCATCGGCGCCAAGGAGGAGGCGAGCTGGGCCTACAAGCGCGGCCGGCGGATGGGGCGGATGCAGGCGGGCCTCGAGGCCGGGCAGGCCTGGCAGGCCCGCGACGGGCGGGCGCTGTCCCGGCACGGCTACCGCTGGGTGTCCGACCGCTTCGTGGAGTGGCTGTGCGACTACGGCGAGAGCCTGTCGCGCATCGCCCGGGCCTTCCTGATCGTGATCTTCGTGTTCGCCGCTCTCTACGGTCTGGCGGGGGGGTTGATCCGCGAGGTCGGCGACGGCCGCGCGACCTACAACCCCCTTGATCTCGTGAGCTACAGCGCCCTCAACATGATGACGGCCAACCCGCCCGAGATCGGCATCAAGCCGGTCGGCCGCTTCACCAACCTGCTGGTGGGCCTCGAAGGGGCGGCCGGCATCATCCTGATGGGCCTGTTCGGCTTCGTGCTCGGCAACCGGCTGCGCCGGTAGGGCACGATCGGCCGGAGGCGGTGGCAAACCGACCGGGCGAACGCCCGATTCCCTGCAACAGCGGCGTCCCCTCGGGCGTTTGACCGGAGCGGTCGCCCAGCGAACGCCGCCTCCGCATCCCCATCACAGGCAACCCCATGACCCTCGCCTTCCCCGCGCGACCAAAGAGCGGCTGGCGGCGGCGGCGCACCATCGCCGGCCTGCCGAGTTCGCCCACCGCCCTCGTCCTCATCGGCGTGGCCGCCGCCGCGGGGCTGGCCAATTACTTTCTGGGCGAGGCGAGCCGGAACGAGGCCGCCCGCAACAACGCCGTCCTGACCCAGACCGAGCGCCTGCTCTCGAACATGGTCGAGCTGGAGACGGGCATGCGCGGCTACGTGCTGTTCGGGGCCGCGGAGTACCTCGAGCCCTACGATGCCGCTCAAGGCAGCATCGACGGCCAGCTCGCGCAGGTGGACGATCTCTCCGACGGCAGCGACGCGCAGGCCAAGGCCCTGCGCGCGGCCGTGGACGCCAAGCGGACCTATGCCGCGCGCGTCATCGCCCTGCGCCGGGACCAGGGCTACGACGCCGCCGTCGCGGTGGCCCGCACCGGCGAGGGCAAGCGCACGATGGACGCGGTGCGCGCCGTCACCGGGCGCATCCAGGACCGGGCCACGCGGGCCCTGGCCGAGGGCGAGGGCCGCGACCGCTGGCGCGCCCTGCTGCTGTCGCTGGTCTCGATCGTCGCGACCCTGGCCGCCGTCGGGCTGCTGGCCCGCCTCGCCATGGTGCGCCGTCGCGAGGAGCTTCGCACCGCCGCCCTCCTCGACGGCGTCTTCGCCAACGCCCCGGTGGGGCTCGGCTTCCTCGACCGCTCCTTCGGCATCCGCCACATGAACCGGGCGCTCGCCACCATGAACGAGCGCGGCTTCGGCGCCGACCTCGGGGCGCCGATCTGGTCGATGCTGCCGACCCTGGAGGAGCAGCTGACGCCCAAGCTCGTCGCCGCGCGCGACGAGGGCCTCGTGACCACCAACGTCGACGTGGCGGTGCCCGCCCCCAGCGCGCCAAACGGCGTGCGGCACTTCCAGATGAGCTTCTATCCCCTGCGCGGCGGCTCGGCCGGGCCGGGATCCGCCACCGACGGCGTCGGCCTCGTCGTCTCCGACGAGACCCTGCGAAAACTCTCCGAGGAGCGCATGCGCCACTCCGAGGAGCGCTTCCGCTCGCTCACCCAGGCGACCTCGGCCATCGTCTGGACCACGACGCCCGACGGCCGCTTCGAGCGGGTTCCCTCCGAATGGACCCGCTTCACCGGCCAGAGCCCGCAGGAGGCCGCCGGCCACGGCTTCCTCGCCGCGATCTTCCCCGAGGACCGCGACCGGACCATGGAGGCCTGGAACCGGGCGGTGGCCACCCTCACCCCCTACGAGATCGAGCACCGCATCCGCCGCGCCGACGGCACCTGGCGCACGATGACGGCCCGCGCCGTGCCGATCCTGGAGGAGAACGGGACGATCCGCGAATGGGTCGGGGCGCATGGCGACATCACCGCCCGCAAGGAGGCCGAGGTCGCCCTGGAGGCCGCCAAGGAGGCGGCCGAGGAGGCCAACCGCGCCAAGAGCCAGTTCCTCGCCAACATGAGCCACGAGCTGCGCACGCCGCTCTCGGCGGTGATCGGCTATTCGGAGATGCTGCAGGAGGAGATGGAGGATCTCGGCGAGGAAAGCCTCCTCGTCGACATGCGCAAGATCGAGGCGAACGCCCGCCATCTCCTCGGGCTCATCAACGACGTCCTCGACCTCTCCAAGATCGAGGCCGAGCGCATGGAGATCTATGCCGAGGCCTTCCCCGTGGCCGACGTGGTGGGGGACGTCACCGCCACCGTGCAGACCCTGGTGGACAAGAAGGGCAACACCCTCGCCCTCGACCTCGCGCCGGACCTCGGCGAGGCGCGTACCGACCAGACCAAGCTGCGCCAGGGCCTCATCAACCTCCTGAGCAACGCCGCCAAGTTCACCGAGAACGGCAGCATCACCCTCGCCGCCTCCCGCTTCGCGCGCGACGGGGCCGATTGGCTGAGCTTCCGCGTCTCCGACACCGGCATCGGCATGAACCCCGAGCAGCAGGCCAAGCTGTTCCAGCGCTTCACCCAGGCCGACGCCTCCACCACCCGCCGCTTCGGCGGCACCGGCCTCGGGCTCGCCATCACCCGCGCCTTCGCCGAGATGCTGGGGGGGCACATCGGGTTCGAGAGCGAGGAGGGGGTCGGCACCACCTTCACCCTGGAGATCCCGGCGACCTACGTCGGCACCTCGCCGATGGATGCCCTGGCGAACGACGAGGCGGGCACCGACCGTTCGGCCGGGACCGGCCGCGTGCCGGGCGGCCAGGTCCTGATCATCGACGACGATCCCTCGACCCGCGACCTGCTCGCCCGCTACCTCGTGAAGGACGGCTTTGCCGTCGTCACCGCCGGCGACGGCCGCGAGGGCATCGAGAAGGCCAAGGCCCTGCGCCCGCGCGTCATCCTCCTCGACGTGACGATGCCGCGCATGGACGGCTGGTCGGTGCTGCGCACCCTGCGCGCCGACCCCGACCTCGGGGCGACGCCGATCATCATGGTGACGGTGCTCGACGAACAGAACCTCGCCTTCTCGCTGGGCGCCACCGACTACCTGCAGAAGCCGATCGAATGGGGGCAGCTGAAGTCGGCGATGGAGCGGTTCAAGCCCTCCGAGCACGAGGGCCCGGTTCTCATCGTCGACGACGACCCCGACACCCGCGAGCGCATCGCCACCCTGCTCACCCGCGAGGGCTGGCGGGTGGCCGCGGCCGAGAACGGCGTGGCCGGCCTGGAGGCCACGGCGGCGCGAAAACCCTGCCTGATCCTGCTCGACCTGATGATGCCGGAGATGGACGGGTTCGGCTTCCTGCGGGCGCTACGCGCCCACCCGGAGTGGCGCGACATCCCCGTGGTGGTGCTCACCGCCAAGGACATCACCGCCGACGACCGCCGGCGCCTGGCCGGCCAGGCCGACCGCGTGCTGCAGAAGGGCGGCCTGAGCCTCAACGACCTGTCGGATTCGCTGCGGACGCTGGTGGGGGCGGGCGTGTGAGAGACACCCTTCGATAGGTTCGCATCGGCGACGGAATGCCTCTCTCCTCCCCCTTGCGGGGAGGAGCCGGAGGTGGGTGTGGCGGTGTTGACCCTCAGCCCGTCGAGGCCGGCGGGATCACCCCCACACGCGCGTCCCTCCCCGCAAGGGCGAGGGACGCGCGTCGAGGCGGATGCCTCCCTCACGAGACCTTGCGCGAAAACCCCAGCGCCGCGTCCAGCGCCCCGTTCAGGGTGGTGACGAGCACGTCGGCCGAGATCGTCCGGCGCAGGCGCTCGATCGAGGAGGGGTCGCGCTCGCGCCAGAACCCCACCAGCACCTTCACGCCGGGAAGCGCGATGCGGGCCTGGCGCACGTCGAGGCGGATCTGCGAGAGGCTGATCGGCTCGAGGTAGGAGAAGCAGACGAGCGCGATGCCCTCGCTCACCGGCGGCCGTTCGCCCTTGCGCAGGGCGGCGAGCGAGACGACCTGCGAGGCCAGGCCGTGCTGGCCGAGGATCTGGCTCAGCATCAGGGTCGCCGCCTCGTCGAAGGGGCCGCGGCTGGAGATGCACAGCACCGGGGCCGGGCCGCGCCAGGCCGGCAGGAGATCGTCCGAGCCGAGGACGACGGTGGCCGCGGCGCGGTCGGCCCCCACCGCCGCCACGGCCGCGGCGGCCTCGCGGTTGCCGAGCCTGTCCTTGAGCCGGCGGGGATCGCGCGGCTTGGCGCGAAGATTGAGCAACCCGCCCAGTTGCCCGACCACCGTGCGCATGGCCGCGCCGACCTCGTCCTGGCGCTCCCAGTCGAGGGTCCCGCGCGCCAGGTCCTCCTGCGCCAGCCGCAGGCCGGCGAGCGCCACCTCGTCGTAGTAGGTGACGAGCGCCCGCGCCTTGAGGAACATCCGCCCCTGGTCGATCGCCTCGGCCGGGTCGCCGGCCAGCATGCGCTGGTAGAAGATCTCAGGCGGCGACAGCGCCGGCTGGTCGCCCAGGATCACGTCGAGGAACCAGAACCCGTCGATATGCCGCCCCAGCACCACGAGGCAGACCGTGATCGGGGTGGCGAGCACGAGGCCGATCGGCCCCCACAGGAAGGCCCAGATCGTCGCCGCCAGGATCACCGCGATGGGCGAGAGCCCGGTGGAATGGCCGTAGAGCAGCGGCTCGATCACGTGGCCGGCGATCGGCTCCACAACCACGAACAGGACGGCGACCGCCACCACCATGGTCCAGCCGGGATCGACGGCGGCGGCCACCACCAGGGGCAGGACCGCGCTGATCACCGCGCCGACGTAGGGGACGAACCGCAGGATCGCCGCCAGCGACCCGAACAGGATCGGGTTGGGCACGCCGATCAGCCACAGACCGACTCCGATGACGATGCCGAAGGCGACGTTGAGCACGAGCTGGGCGAGGAAGAACCGGCTGAGGCGGCCGACCGCGTCGTCGATCGCCGCGGTGGTGCGGCGCAGGTCGTTCGAGCCGGCCAGCCGGATCGCGCGGTTGCGCAGGTCCTCCCGCTGCAGGAGGATGAAGATGGTGAAGATCAGGATCAGGCCCGTGGTCGCCAGCGGGTGAAGGATCGGCTCGGCCACGGTGCGCAGGGTGCCGAGCAACCCGCCCTTCTCCGCCGCGATCTGGACGTGGAGCGGCCGCTCGAGGGTGCCCGCCTCCCCGGTTACGGGCTGCTCCTTCAGCTCGGGCTGCAGTTCGGTGCCGATCTCCTGCACCATGTCGAGCATGCGCGAGAGCGTGCCGCTGCCCGCGGTCGCCTCCTTCAGGGCGGCGATCTTCTCGCGCATGGTGATCTGGTAGCGCGGCAGCTCGGAGGCGAGGTTGGCGGCCTCGTTGACGATGAGCAGGGTCACCCCGAGCAGCGAGCCGAAGGCGACGAGGACGACCGCCAGCACGGCCGCCACCCGCGGCGTGCGCAGGCGGCGCAGCAGCCGCACCGCCGGCACCAGGACGAAGCTGAGCAGGATCGCCAGGATCACCGGCACGAAGATCTCGCGGCCCAGCGACAGTGCCGCGGCGATGGTCATCACGAGGAGGCACGAGGCCAGCGCCGTGAAGATCGGCATCGCCTGCCGCAGGAGGCGGGCGGTGATCGGGTCGTCGCTCATGAAGGTGACGTCTCGTCCTGGGGAGCGACGGGCGTCTCGTCGTCGGACGGGACGCCGGGGAAAGCTGCGGTGCGATCAGTCGGCCGGTGCGGCGACCGCGGCGTTGATCTGGGTCAGCAGCTTGGAAAAATCCACGGGCTTGGGGTGGTAGTCGTTGCAGCCGGCCTGGATCGCCTTGTCGCGATCCCCCGACATGGCGTGGGCGGTGAGCGCGATGATCGGGATGCGCTGGGTGTCGGCGCCCGACTTCAGCGCACGGGCCGCCGACCAGCCGTCGAGGATCGGCAGGTTCATGTCGAGCAGGATGACGTCGGGGCGGCCGGAGCGGGCCTGCTGGATGCCGGCCTCGCCGTCGTGGGCGAGCATGACGTCGTAGCCGCGCCGCTTCAGCCGCCGGGACAGGAAGTCCCAGATCTCTTCATGGTCCTCGACGAGCAGTATCTTGACCATGGTGTCGTCCTGTCCGGCACATGTGAAGCTTCGGGTCGGCGAGGGAGATGCGAAAATCGGTCCCGTGGCGATCCGGGGACCAACGGCCGTCGCGAACTCCGTCGTTTTGCAACGCAGCAGCCCGTTCTTTAAGCGAGCGGCCTCTCCCACGGTTCCCATACTGACGCGGGCCTGCCACGCAAGTCGGCAGGTCTTGTCGCGGGCCGTTTTCGGGCCATGCCGGCTCGGAGTCGCCGCGGCGTCGGATTGTCGGGCGACCCTGCGCCTGCCATGGTCCGGGCATGGCCCAGACCCCTCCCCCTCGCTATTCCGCCGCCGAACTCGTCGCCGAGCTGCGCGAAGCGGCCGAGGAGATCGCCCCGGAGCTCAACGGCATCAGGGCGGAGGAGACCCTGGAGGGGGAATCGGCCCAGATGATCGAGGAGATGGCCGACGCCCTCAGGCGCATCGCGAACGGTGCGCCGCGCCCCCAGGACCTCGCCCGGGCCGCCCTGGACCCGCAGGGCCCGCTCAAGCCGTTCGGCAAGCCGAAGACCGTGGCCGCGTCCAAGAACACGAGCGCATCCAAGAATAAGGGCGCTCCCAAGACTACGAGCGCTCCCAAGACTACGGGCGCTCCCAAGACCGCAGGTGCGCCCGGGAGCACGGTCGTGCCGATGCAGAAGCCCCGCCGGTAAGACCGACCCTCCGACCCTCCTGCCCTTCGCCGCCGGGATCATACCATTTCCTGTACCTGAGGGCTGGCCGTGGTTTGATGCGGCTTGGGCGTCCGGCGATCTGACGATTTCCAGGTCTGTCGGGATGAGATGTGCTTTGCCATCGTGGCGCGACCGTCAATCGGCGCGATCCCGGACGCCCTGTGTGCGTACTCCGAACAGTCGGTTGGGCTCCGCTCCGGC